>NZ_JBQKLL010000024.1:0-50867 GCF_052116245.1 Blautia sp. Sow4_E7 | reverse complement strand
TTTTATACCCTTTTTGGAAACTGATTGAGCGATGTTTAGGCTACATGGGTCAATTTTCGGATTCATGGTACAGTTATCAGTTTAGATACTGTTCCGTGAATAATTCAGGATTACTTTTCATGGAAACTTCAACCAATCTGACCAGATGATTTTCTTCACTTATAGATTTCATTTTGTCTGCATTAAACAAAATGCATCCACAGTGTCCCGGAAATGTAGGAAAACATATAATTTTCAGATTCGTATCTATTTCAGGACTATAATCCATGATTTCCAGTGTTTCACCATACAAGGTGGCACGTTCATAAACATGAAGCCATTTTGCGTCCATATTGGAAAAAAGACTGGAAAAGGAACTTCCGATCATCTTGTCTAAGGGCTGCTTTTCCAGGGCAGCCAACGCTTCATTCCCATAGCGGAAGATCCAGTCCACTGCCTTTTTTTCTTCATTGAATACCATTTCTATATCCGTGAATGCAAAAGGGAGAGCATCACATATTTTATAATATTTGCGATATTCTTCTGCTGTCAGCGGCAGCTTTTTTTTACTGATTTTTGCAATTATAAGCTCCTGATTTTTCTGTAGTTCTTCTCTGAGCACCCTTTTTTTGCGTTTTGTATAGCAAATTTTCTCACCATTAGACAGCAAAATCCTGTCTCCAATATCACTGATTGCAGATACAGCTACCATACAGCCACGTTTTACCTCAATAAATTCTTCATTCAATTGTTTCTTTAATTCTTTCAGTGTCATTCGGCAACGATACACGTTTCCATCAAACATATGAATCCTGCAATGATCATCTGACATGATCACATAGAGAATGTCTGCACATCGGATCGCGATCTTCGTGCGATTGAAGGTTACTGTAATGAATTCCTGCTGCATGGCTGAGGTCTCCTTCTGGTAATTAAAAATCTATTTGAAAAATACAACTTTTACTATTCTAGCACTGTGCCAAAGCTCTTACAAGTATACAGATGCCAATCGTATAGTGTATCAATTTATATTTCAGAAGTGGTAACTGCTTCATGATGCACATCTTGTAGAAAGCTTTTTTCAAACATGCTCTAACGAACAGTAACCATTGTAAGGGCGGAACAGAAGAAAAGTCTTGTAATTTGTGTGTAATTATAGTACAATTAAAGCTACAGATTTGTCCTGTTAGTTTAATGGATAGAACAAGTGCCTCCTAAGGAAGGGGCTTGCCTGACGCCTTTGAACTATAGGAAAAAGAACTCGATAGTTCGAATCTGTCAAAGTAAGTGTTATATAGCTTGCCACCAAAGGCGAATGTATCGAGGAAAGTTGGATGGAGCAATTCATCCAGAAAGCATAAGTAATTGAATAACCGGTTACCGATCCGGAAGCTTGAAAAGTGGCAGAAATCCCTATTTTAAGCCAAAAATCGGACATGTCTTCGTAGCTCAGCTGGATAGAGCACTCGCCTCCTAAGCGAGGGGTCAGAGGTTCAAATCCTCCCGGAGACGCTAGGCAAAGGCGGAAATGCAGTGGTTTTGATTGACTCACGTGCGTCCGCCTTTTGTTAGCAGAAAGGCAAATGTCTCATGATAATTGCCACCAATTGATGGCAGAAATCAAGGCAAATGCCACCAAATTTATCGAAATGCCACCAACGTTTTGAAAGGGTAATTGCCACCAAATGGGAAGAGCCATGTGGAAAGTGATTATCAGGTCTGTCAATCGGAGTAAATATTAGCTTTTGTAGAAATCAAGAAAGAGAAAGCAAAATATCTGCCACCAACTATTAGCAAGAAACAATTTCATTTTGATGGCACTGCCACCACCAACGATCGACAAGCTCGTTTGGTTCGAATCAATCTTTATCAAGAATGATTTGGACTGAACGGGCTTTTTTGTCGTTCACAAAAGAAAGGAGTTACAGATGTCAGAAGAAATAATGAACATTGGATCTGAAGAGGGAGATCAGGTATTGGAACTGGATATCAATCGGTTAAGAACTTTCAAGAACCATCCATTTAAAGTGACTGCTGACATGAGCATGGTGGAATTGAAAGACAGTATTGAGAAATATGGAATACTCAATCCTTTGATTGTAAGACCTGTCCCGGAAGGCTATTACGAAATAATCTCTGGTCACAGAAGAAAGTTTGCAGCAAAACAGCTTGGATATACCAAGGTTCCGGTCATCATCAAAGTCATGAAAAATGATGAAGCAATTGTAGCAATGGTTGATTCGAATCTTCAAAGAGAATATATCAGCCCCAGTGAAAAGGCTCATGCTTATAAGATGAGATACGATGTGATGAAGAAGAAAGGAAATACCAATATTCGTGGACGAGTCGTCCACAAAACAAAAGGAAAAAGAACTGTTGAAATACTGGCTGAGGAATTTGGAGAAAGCATAAAGCAGATACAAAGATATCTAAAACTTACGGAGCTTATTCCGGAATTGCTTACCAAGCTGGATGATGATCAATTATCAATTAGTGCTGCAGTTGAGATTGCCTTTCTAAAAGAAGAAGAACAGAAATGGTTTCTGGAAGCAATGGACTATGCACAGGCAACACCATCACTATCTCAGGCACAGAGAATTAAAAAGTTAAGTCAAAGCAATGAGCTGACAGAGGATGATCTAAAAGACATTCTTTGTGAAATAAAAAGGGAAGATGTTTCAAGGGTGACATTTAAGACCGAACAGTTAAAGAAGTATTTTCCAAAAGATTATACAGTGGAAAAAATGAAGCGTGAGATCATCGATATCTTAAAAATATGGATGGATAAATATTGGGATTTATAAGGAGGATTGTATTTTATGTGTAAAGTAATCGCAGTTGCAATGCAAAAAGGTGGATGTGCAAAAACAAGCGTATCGTTAAATCTGGGAATAGGACTTGCCAGAGCAGGTAAGAAAGTCCTGTTAATTGATAATGATCCGCAGGGAAACCTTACAGCCAGTTTAGGATATGAAGAACCTGATGATATGAGTGATACTCTTGCATCTGTAATGATGAAGATCATTAACGAGGAACCAATCGAACCGGGATATGGAATCCTTCATCATCAGGAAGGAATTGATCTGATACCAGGCAATATCGAGTTATCCGGTTTGGAAGTGCTTCTTGCGAATGTAATGAGCCGGGAAAACATCCTGAAAGAATATATTGATCAAATCAAAGATCAGTATGGATACATCATCATTGACTGTATGCCATCTTTGGGAATGACAACAATCAATGCTTTAGTAGCAGCTACTTCTGTATTGATTCCGGTTCCTGCCGCTTATCTTCCTGTAAAAGGATTGTGTCAGCTAATCAAAACCATTTCCATGGTAAAGAAGCGTCTCAATAAGAAATTAAAGATTGAGGGTATTGTTCTAACGATGGTGGACTACAGGACAAATTATGCAAAGGATATCACACAAAAATTACGTGAGGGTTATGAATCAACAATAGGTGTATTTAACACGTATATTCCATTTTCAGTCAAAGCTGCAGAATGCAGTTTAGAAGGAGTAAGTATTTACATTCATGAGCCAAAGGGAAAGGTAGCCGAAGCATATAAGAAATTGACAGAGGAGGTTTTATCTCATGAAAACTAGAACTGGACAGAAATTGAAATTAACAACTGTAGAAGAATTATTGGGAGTTCCTGCTACGGAGTCATCGACAGAGATAGATATTGATAGGGTCCATGTGTTTAAAAATCATCCATTTAAAGTATTGGATGATGAGAAAATGTCGGATTTGGTTGAAAGTATTCGAGTTAATGGTATCTTATCTCCTGTTTTGGTACGTCCAGATGGCGAAGACAGTTATGAAATGATCTCCGGTCATAGGAGGATGCATGCTGCAAAGATTGTTGGATTAACTATGATACCTGCCATTGTAAGGGAAATGTCAGATGATGAAGCCATTGTATATATGGTAGATTCGAATATTCAGAGAGAAGAATTACTTCCTAGTGAGAAGGCATTTGCATTCAAAATGAAAATGGATGCAATGAACCGACAGGGAAAAAGATGTGATACCACTTTAGGACATGATGTCCCAAAGTGGAGTCATGAAATAATAGGTTCCGATAGTGGTTTTAGTGGTCGTCAGGTAAAAAGATATATCCGTCTCACAGAGCTGATACCAGAATTATTGGATATGGTTGATTCAAAGAGATTACAGTTTACTGCCGGTGTTGAAATCTCCTATATTGACAAAGAAATCCAACAATGGATATGTGAATACATCCATGAGAATGGAAATGTAAAGCAGAACCAGATAGTCATTCTTCGTCAAGAACTGTTAAATGGAGCAATTACACAAAGCCAGCTAATCGATATTTTGAATGAGAATGCAATCGGAAGAATTCCGAAAAAGAAGGTAACTCTTTCAGAAAAGAAATTATCTCAATACTTTCCACCACATTACACATCTGCAGAAATGGAAAAAGTAATCGTGGAACTTCTTACCAACTGGAAAGAACAAGGAGGTGCAGAGAATGGCTTTTGATTATATTTATGGCTTATCAGCTGATCAATATAGCTTCTACAGGATTCCAAAGAGTTTGATGTTCGGGGATGAATTTCGAGATTTATCCCTGCAAGCAAAGCTTCTTTACGGGTTACTCTTAGACCGGATGGCAATGTCTGCAAAGAATCAATGGATCGATAACGAAAACAGAGTGTATGTAGTTTATCCGATTTCCGAAATGCAGGAGGACCTGAATGTTTCAAAGAAAAAGGCAATCGAATACCTGAAAGAACTTGAAACAGTCGGATTGGTAAAGAAAAAGGTAAAAGGTTTTGGATTACCGAATCATTTGTATGTGAAAAACTTCGTTGTTTCACAACTGGCATAAGTATTTCAGAAGTATAAAAATCGACACCTCTAGGGGTGCAATTCAGGAAGGGAGGAACTTCGCATGGAACAACAGAAGCCACAGTTTCGTTATTATTATGGTGATGAATCTGAGCAATTCAGTTTCTTCAAAATACCGAAGCTTCTGATTACGCATGAAATTTTCCGGGGACTATCAAATGATGCCAAGATCCTATATGGATTATTATTAGATCGAATGAGTCTTTCTCAGAAAAATAAGTGGTATGACGAAGAAAACAGAGCTTATATCGTTTGCAGTATTGAAGAAATCACAGAATTATTGAATTGTAGTCGAAACAAAGCAATAAAATCACTTCAAGAACTGGATACAGATAAAGGAATCGGGCTGATAGAAAAACGTCGTCTGGGGCAAGGAAATAATACTATTATGTATGTAAAGAATTTTCTTATTCCTCAAGAAATGATCTCGCAGCAATCGAATGCTGATGCAATTTCAAAAGTCCAAAATTTAAACTTCAAGAAGTCCAAAATAAGGACTTCTAAAAGTCCAAAATATCAACTTCTAGGAGTCCAAAATATGGACCATAATAATACTTATAATAATAAAACCAATAATAATCAGACTGATGATTCTAATCGAATCATATCTGGTGATGATAATCGATCTGATCAGCGATATGATGCGGAATCAGAGTTTAAGGCGTATCAATCTTTGATTAAAGAGAATATTGAATATGAATATCTGCTCATAGCTTATCCAACAGAGAAAGAAACCATTGAGGGGATCTATGAGTTGATTGTGGAGACAGTGATGACCAGTAGTGAAAAGATCCTTATCGCAAGTAACTGGTATCCGACATCATTAGTGAAGAGTAAGTTCATGAAGCTTAATTATCATCATATTCAATACGTTTTGGATATGCTTCGATCAAACACGACCAAGGTACGAAATATAAAGAAATACATGTTGGCTTCACTCTTTAATGCTACAACCACGATAGACAGTTATTACAGAGCAGAAGTTAATCATGATTTTCCACAATATGCAGCAGCAAAATAAACGGGAGGGATGATTATGTTCGTTTTAAAATTAATCGGGAAAGTATGCGTATTACCAGTGATCATAGTATTAGCGGTTCTTCTGGGAATCGTTAAAGTATGTGTTGGAATTTATAGCTTTGCAAGGGCACTGTTCGGTCTTTTGGTCGGTGCCCTGGTGATTCTTACTGTCATTTTCTATCAGGATTGGTTACAGATCGGTTTACTGGTAATCATTTCATGTATTGGGATATCTATCTTAGCGGCCGGAATATTCTTGGAAATGATACTAGAATCGGGAATTAGCAGATTAAGTAAGTTTGTACTATCATAATTGAAGGCGGTCTAAAATGACCGGGTTCAAATAAGGAGGCATTTACTTTATCGAAAAAGCGATGAATGGTAAAATATAAAAATGATGCTTTCGTACGAAAATATGTCAGAAGAGTTTTTTCATAAAAAAGATTTTCGGGAGGGAAACTAATGAACAAAATGGAAAATGAATATATTCAGTTGCCACCATTAAAAAGAGACACCGATTTAAGAGTGATCATGGCACTGTGGGAATATGTAAGGCTGTCAGATGAAGAGAGAGAACATGTTTTAACTATTATGAATGAGATAAAAAAAGATAAAGCAAGCAGAATACTTCCACCATTTGAATCACTTCAAAATCTGCCACAGGAAGAAATAAATGATTTTGATAAGGTCATGGGAAAGATTATTAATGATATTATTGTGGAGGCATGTGATCTGGCATGTTGGATGTATAGATGTAAATTTATCGAAGGATGGACTCTGGAACAGATGGTAGATGAAAAAAGAGACGCAGAACAGTTTGTTGTCGCCCTTTATTATCTATTTGAGAAATATATCGATAAGCCTGATGATAATAATATCAAACCATCATAATAAAACCGGTGTAAGTTAAGATATAAATATGATATACTGATATTGTTCCTTATTTTTTTTGACTGTATATATCGCAATGCCTAAGTATTATACATCGATACATATAATCTGATAAGTTACCTTGTTTCTCAGTAAAATAAAGGTATCATATCGGAAAAGAGGTGTAGAATACTTGCAAGCTGAGAACTATATTATTGCTAAGATTGAGCAGTTGTGTGAAAAGAAAAATATCAGCAGATACAGACTAGCTCAGAAATCTGGAATCGCACAGTCATCTATTTCTACATTGTTAAACAGAAAGAGCGTTCCAACGATTCAAACTCTTGAAAAAATATGTGATGGATTAGATATTACTCTCGCTCAATTTTTTACAGAGGATGAAGAATATCCTGATTTAACATCTGATCAAAAACAGCTGCTTTCTGACTGGAATGCAATGGATGATCATCAAAAAGAGTTGGTTAAAGCATATATACAGGGTGTCATTAGAAAATAAGGACAGCTGTGCTTAAGAAATGGCATAGCATGTCCTTATTTTTGTTTCGGGGGTTGTTATGAAACGATATCATTTTTTATTCTGTGTATTTCTTTTAGGGATTATCCTTTGTAGCTGCCAGACACAGACGGTTGAAAGTTCAAACAAAAATCAACAATTAGAACAGAAAGAAAAAGACGAGAAAGATTTAAAACTATCACTACAATCCTCCATTGGAAAGGAGCAATGCTTTATATGCGGAAATCCTGCAGGGGGACTTCTTGATTACTATTATAAATTCGATTCTATTGGGATTATTCATTGGGCGGATAGGTCAGTTACCGACACCCGGATTCGGGAATATGATGATGTTGGAAATGAAAAGATTGATTCTGGGCATATGAGTACAATGGTACATTCTTTTGGAGAGGAGTATGGTTCTATTATGACACACTCTCAACCGGATAGATGCATTGCGGAATCGAATATACACCTTGGTGAGAAAGATACAATAGATTGTGAATCGCTTATTGATCAGTTGTGCCAAGATTGTCTGAATAAGGTATGTGAGTTTTATGAAGATCAGATAAACAGTGATAATGATGAATATCTGGAAAGCACAGGATATTGTCTGATTGATTTCAAGACAAAAGAATTGTATACTCTGTCCAATCCTTACCGTGGATATAGTATCCGAGATTATATAGTACGGTATGACTATAGAGAGCAGGGAGACGGAGAAAAGTATATTGATCTATTGATTTTCTATGCTCCTGTCTGTGGCAAAAAAAGATAGGTGTAAGATAAAAAATGGACGTATTGGATGTTGTTTACCATTACGTCCATTTACATCAATTCTACTGGAATTTGTCAGTATCTGTCGCCATATATCCTGCGGGCTTCTGTTGTCCACTTGTGAATGAATTCAGTCTTTGCATCTGTATAGGCGTCTCTGTCATGCTCATATTTCTTCCATAATTCCAGCTTCAAAGATTCATAATCCTTTGCGACCTGCGGATGCTCGTTCAGATAGTCGCGGAAATACAGTTCATCATTATCTCCGGTGTATCTGAGATGAATGTGATAAACCTTATCCGCAAAGCCTTCTTTGGTATACCCTTTATTGAGTGAAATCCGGTTTGTTTCAGCGGACATTCCGATAAAACCATTCCGCTCCATAACATGTGCCAGTTCTTCCATGTCGGCTTTTTCAGAAATCTCAACCATCACATCAACAATGTTCTTCGCCCATATGCCCTGTATCGCTGTACTTCCAATGTGACTGATCCTTTCAACAGGATAGTCTGGCAACAGGTCCATTATTAAGGCTTCTATCTCCTTGTAGTAGTTTTTCCACTTATCATCGTGCTGAACAATAAAAATGGGAAACAATTCCCACAGTTCGGCCAGCGTCATTTCCGACAGTTCCTTTCCCATCGTCAAATCCTCCACAAATGCCGATTTCCGGCTCTAAAACTGAAATTTTACTTTTCCTTATATTCATCTGGTATTGCTATTTGAAATGTTTCACACAACAGCATCACATCATGCACATCATTTTTATCGTGTTCATATCCCAAATGAAGCATTACCTGACTCAATGGTTCAATACAAGAAACAGTTATATCTCCAACTTTTCCAATACCGGAAAAAGTTTTTGATGGAAATATATCTCCCTCATAAACAATTCCGTCATCTGTAAATTCAAAACAATGTAAATCAATGATTCTTTGTTTATCATCTTTCCAGACAGTATGACCATCCGTTGTATAATCAGTATTTACTTCCTCAAATCCATGCTGCTTAATCACATAAATATAATCATGATAATGTTTCAGTTCAACAAACAAATCAATATCATTGTGTATTCTTGATTCTCTTTTAAGAAGTGCATCAACACCCCATCCGCCATCTAAATATACTTTAATTTCGTTTTGCAAAGCATATTTTATAATTTCACATGCATCTTCTGTACGTACCATAATCTATCCTCCAAATTCAAATCTTTGTATGCTTTCCAACTCACTAAAAGCCTGAAATTTGTCAGTCTTTCATCCTTTTTGTTATCAATCACCAATTAGCTGTAATCCATTAGGATTTAGCTGATATATTTTATCGCACACCTCTTCAATATACTTTCTATCGTGAGAAATGCTAATGACAGCCCCCGGAAATTCTCGGAGCATTTTTCTTATTACCGGACCGGACAATGGTGAAAAATTTCTTGTCGGTTCATCCAGAATAAGAACATTTGCACCACTTAAGCTCATCCTCAAGAGAAGCACTTTCGCCTTTTGTCCGCCTGATAACTCCCGAATCGGATGCTCCATTTCATCTGGTGTGTATTTAAGTGAACCAAGGTATGTTCTAATTCTTGTACGCTCTTCTTTATCTCCTGTTTTATCAAGGTAATCAACCGGTGTAACATCCAAATCCAGCAGGTCTTCATAAGTTTGAGGCATATATTCTGCTTTAATGTCATTCCGATTTAGGAGTTCTTCCGCTATCTTTTTTAGAAGAGTCGTTTTTCCTGCCCCGTTGGCTCCTATCATACAGATTTTTTCTGAACCTTTTATTTTTAAATGAATTCCTTCTGCTAAAATTCTTTTGCCATCCGGAGTCACAAGCTTTGAAAGTTCATATTCTATGACCGTTTTTCCTGCGGGAATGTGTGAGTTTTCATCCCCTAATTTGACAAAGATTGCTTCTTCCTGTTCCGGCATCTGAGTCATATTTTCATCTTCTTTTTCAAATCTTCGTTCCATTGCCTTAACCGTATGCATTTTGTCCTTTAAGTTTTTGGCAACAGACGGTGCTTGTCTGGTACAACTTCTTAATGCACCTTGTACACTCTGCATAACTCTTTGATATTTTTCATCGCGAATCTTTTTCTCCCCACGGTCACTCAGTGCCCGCTGTTTTTGGATTTCAAATTTATGAAGCCGTTCTTCCACATAGCGTCTATAGGGAAGCTTTGCCACGGTATATCTCGCCTTTGTTTTTCGTATAATCTGCTCGATATGTATCACCATGTTGGCAGTACGCTCTATCAGCGTTTCATCGTGTGAAATAAAAAGCACAATGTGCTTCCAGTCATTTATGATTTTTTCCAGTAATGTAAGCGTCGCAATGTCGATGTCATTGGAAGGTTCGTCCAACAACAGCACAGAAACATCGCGAATGAAAAGCCTCATAAGTTGTGTCTTGACTTTTTCGCCTCCTGAAAGACTACCCATTGTCTGGTTACTGTAGAAAAAATCATTTTTCATTCCAAATTTTCCCGCAATAACAGACAATTCTTTAGGCGTTTTCTCCCAGAATATTTCCTCTTCAGAAAAATATTCGTATATTGTTTTTTCCTTATCTTCATCGAGCATCTCCTGCGGAAGATAACCAAGACGTTCGTGTCCCATTATCCTTTCCCCATCTGCTTCTATATAGTTTTCTACAAGCGACGGATTGTATATCCACTTCATTAATGTCGATTTCCCATTTCCCTCTTCTCCAATAATAACTGCCTTATCTCCATCATTTAGCACAAGGTTGAAATCATTAAGAATTATTCTCAGGTCTTTTTTATGTGTTAAATTTAATTTTTTTATCTGCAACATTAAAGTTTCTCCTTTTCGAAGTCTGAGCCAATTATTATTTTGAACACACAAAAACGAGTCTTTTTTGCATACGCAAAAATAGACTCGCTAAATAGACCCTTATTTCTTTTCCAAAAGGAAAACAAAGGAAATGCCTCTTGCGATAATCCAACTTAAGCGTACACAAAACAAACCTATTCTCTACAGGCTCAATAACTATATGTGTCTTACTTAAATCAAATTATCTATTAATCATTTCCTCACCTTACACAAAATGTGCCTTTCTTTCTTCTAATGGCAATACTATCATACTGTATTTTTTGTGTCAATACATTTCACCTTATGGAAGTGCAAATTCAAATTCTTGCGTGCTTTCAATCTATCCACAAGACTGAAAGTTTACGGTCTCTGTCAGTTCAAATATTGTTATTTGTTTATCCGTCCTTCAACAATTTTTCCAATTGCAAGCAATATAATTAGCGTTATATAGAAACGATAATCTTTATAATTGCTCGTCAACAAGAACGCCATGGTCAGCATGAATAAGGCAGTTCCATAAATTATCAAAAATATTTTTTTCATGATAAAAATCTCCACAAATTCAAATCTTCTGTTGCTTTCAATCTCTCCGCAAGACCGAAATTTGTCAACTTCATTAAATCATTATTTGAGGAACTGGGCGGCAAATACGAAAGGCAAGGGGATTATTTGATACCGTGCTTAACTGTACCCGCCGAAGAAGAACAGGCAATAGGCATCTGGGGGCAACGGCATTTAGATTATCTAAAACAGTACCGTAAAGTTACATACACCAATCTTCTTACAAGCGGCAGGCTAAACGCCTACCTTGCCGACATCAACAGACAGGCACAGGAACGCTTTGAAAGGCTCATAGAGGGTATGAAACAGGCACAGGGCATAACGGAACAGCTAAAGGCAGAAAACGCCTTAGAATGGACAGGATGCCTCAATAACATAAGGGCTTGTGCGAGGGAGATTGTGGAAAAGGAAATTATTTTTGCATAAACAGATGATTAGTGGCAGGGGGAAATCCTGCCGCTTTTTCTGCTTTAGTTTGTCAGCTTGACAAATAAAGGGTTAAGGAATATAATTAGATTCAGTATTATACAAGGAGTTAATAAATATGCGGCAAGGTATTCTTAAATAAACTGTCAATTTGATAGTGGGAACAAAAAGTAGCAGTCCCGTTTCACTTTTAATATGGGGCTTAGTTTTTTGTACCCAGTTTAAGAATACTTTTATCATGTAATTTTATATGCCCGAAAACATATAAGTGTTTTGGGGCTATTGGAGTTATTTACCCAGTGATAGGAGTATTTATCACTGGGTATTTTTATGCCCTTTTTTGGGTGTTGATAGGAGGAAAATCACATGAAAATAATTAACTTAGGCATTCTGGCTCACGTTGACGCAGGAAAGACAACATTAACGGAAAGTTTATTGTATACCAGTGGTGCAATTGCAGAACTAGGGAGCGTAGATGAAGGCACAACAAGGACAGATACAATGAATTTGGAGCGTCAAAGGGGAATCACTATCCAGACAGCAGTGACATCTTTTCAGTGGGAGGATGTAAAAGTCAACATTATAGATACGCCAGGCCATATGGATTTTTTGGCGGAAGTATACCGTTCTTTATCCGTTTTAGACGGAGCAGTATTATTAGTTTCTGCAAAGGATGGCATACAGGCACAGACCCGTATACTGTTTCATGCACTACAGACAATGAAGATTCCGACAATCTTTTTCATCAATAAAATTGACCAAGAGGGGATTGATTTGCCAATGGTATATCGGGAAATGAAAGCAAAGCTTTCTTCGGAAATTATAGTGAAGCAAAAGGTTGGGCAGCATCCCCATATAAATGTAACGGACAATGACGATATGGAACAGTGGGATGCGGTAATTATGGGAAACGATGAACTATTAGAGAAATATATGTCAGGGAAACCGTTTAAAATGTCAGAACTGGAACAGGAAGAAAACAGGAGATTCCAAAACGGAACGTTATTTCCCGTTTATCACGGAAGCGCTAAAAACAATCTGGGGATTCGGCAGCTTATAGAAGTGATTGCCAGTAAATTTTATTCATCAACGCCTGAAGGTCAATCTGAATTATGCGGGCAGGTTTTTAAGATTGAATATTCAGAGAAAAGGCGGCGTTTTGTTTATGTGCGTATATATAGCGGAACATTGCATTTGAGGGATGTTATTAGAATATCTGAAAAAGAGAAAATAAAAATCACAGAGATGTGTGTTCCGACAAACGGTGAATTATATCCATCCGATACAGCCTGCTCTGGTGATATTGTAATTTTACCAAATGATGTTTTGCAGCTAAACAGTATTTTGGGGAACGAAATGCTGTTGCCGCAGAGAAAATTTATTGAAAATCCTCTCCCTATGCTCCAAACAACGATTGCAGTAAAGAAACCTGAACAGCGGGAAATATTGCTTGGGGCACTTACAGAAATTTCAGATGGCGACCCTCTTTTAAAATATTATGTGGATACTACAACGCATGAGATTATACTTTCTTTTTTGGGGAATGTGCAGATGGAAGTCATTTGTGCCATTCTTGAGGAAAAATATCATGTGGAGGCAGAAATAAAAGAGCCTACTGTTATATATATGGAAAGACCGCTTAGAAAAGCAGAATATACCATCCACATAGAAGTCCCGCCAAATCCTTTCTGGGCTTCTGTCGGGTTGTCCATAGAGCCGCTCCCTATTGGAAGCGGAGTGCAGTATGAAAGCAGAGTTTCACTTGGATATTTAAATCAATCGTTCCAAAATGCGGTTATGGAGGGGGTTCTTTATGGCTGCGAGCAGGGGCTGTATGGATGGAAAGTGACAGACTGTAAAATCTGTTTTGAATATGGATTGTATTATAGTCCTGTAAGTACCCCCGCAGACTTTCGGCTGCTTTCCCCTATCGTATTGGAGCAGGCTTTAAAAAAAGCAGGGACAGAACTATTAGAGCCATATCTCCACTTTGAAATTTATGCACCGCAGGAATATCTCTCACGGGCGTATCATGATGCTCCAAGGTATTGTGCAGATATTGTAAGTACTCAGATAAAGAATGACGAGGTCATTCTGAAAGGAGAAATCCCTGCTAGATGTATTCAAGAATACAGGAACGATTTAACTTATTTCACAAATGGGCAGGGAGTCTGCTTGACAGAGTTAAAAGGATACCAGCCAGCTATTGGTAAATTTATTTGCCAACCCCGCCGCCCGAATAGCCGTATAGATAAGGTTCGGCATATGTTCCACAAGTTAGCTTAACAGCTTGCAAAAGTCATATAAAATGAGATTTGAAAGGAGAATGTAACTTCATGTTTGCTAAAAATTCAAAGGCATATTCTGTCTACCTGCTGTTCCGATTTGTCTGTTCCCTGGCGGTTTCTATGTCCACAGTGCTTTCCATCGTGTACCACCTGGAGGTGGTGCAGCTGGATGCTTTCCAGCTTGTCCTGGTAGGGACGGTTCTGGAGACCTCCTGCTTTCTGTTCGAGATACCCACCGGTGTGGTGGCGGATTTGTATAGCCGTCGGCGCTCGGTGCTGATTGGAATGTTCCTCTACGGCCTGGGCTTTCTGATGGAGGGTGCGCTACCGTGGTTCGCGCCGGTTCTGCTGGCCCAGGTTGTCTGGGGTTGCGGTGATACCTTCATCACCGGCGCTCTGGAGGCGTGGATTGCCTCGGAGGAAGAGGACAAACCCATAGACAAGGTGTTCCTGCGGGGCAGTCAAATGGGGCAAATCGGCGGCGTTCTGGGCGTGGTGCTGGGCACACTGCTGGGAAACATAAACCTGCAAATGCCTGCCATCTTGGGGGGCAGTTTGTGCTTGTTGTTGGGGCTGGTGTTGGTTCGCATCATGCCAGAAACCAACTTCTCCCCTGCTATTGAGGAACGGCAGGGCTTGCTTAAAGACTTTGTCTGCCTGTTCAAGCTCAACCTGGGCTTTGTGAAAGGCGCACCTGTGTTGCTGGCGCTCTTAGCAATCACACTATGCGGGGGACTTGCCAGTGAAGGCTTTGACCGGCTCTCCACCGCTCATTTTCTGGATGACACGGTAATACCCGTTATCGGGC
The DNA here is from genome assembly GCF_052116245.1 of Blautia sp. Sow4_E7. Classification (NCBI taxonomy): domain Bacteria; kingdom Bacillati; phylum Bacillota; class Clostridia; order Lachnospirales; family Lachnospiraceae; genus Blautia; species Blautia sp. Sow4_E7. The sequence continues at coordinate 35,915 of NZ_JBQKLL010000024.1, read as the reverse complement.
CGCTGAACAGCGTCACTTGGTTCGGTGTTATCAGTCTTATCGGCAGCGGCTTAGGTATTCTGGCTTCTCAGTTGCTCATCGCCCGCATGGAGAAAAAAGGGACTGTCAGCCGAACCAGTGTGGTCATGTCCACCAGCGCCGGGTATATCCTGTGCCTGGTTCTCTTCGCGGTGGGGCGGAGCTTTTGGTTCATGTTGTTGGTGTTCCTGCTGGCGGGGCTTATGCGCACCATCAAGGAGCCTGTGCTGGCCGCCTGGATGAACGACCATGTGGATGAGAAAATGCGCGCCACAGTCTTTTCCACCAGCGGACAGCTGGACTCTTTCGGGCAGATCATCGGCGGGCCTATTGTGGGGCTGGTAGCCCAGCAGGTGTCCATACCCTGGGGGCTGGTCTGTACCGCTTTCCTGCTGTTGCCCGCGCTGTTCTTAGTGCCGGTGGCGGGAAAGAAGCGGGATTGATATGGCATAGTTAAGTTTACTGACGAGCGGGAGATTACTTCCGCTCGTCTTCATTTAGTAGCGCAAAATTTGAGGACTCTTTATTTCCTTATTCGGTATAGCGGAGGCGGCTGTCAATTCGACATAATTTTCTTGTGATACTTTACCGTACATGAGCATTTGTTTCGTATTTGAAAGAACAAACTCACCAAATAAAAAAAACGATATTCGGGTGGGTTATTTTGTTATACCCTAAATTACCCTCTGAGTAAGCACGACCTTAAAGACTTAAAGGAACGGTGCAACGAGCAGAGCTGGGAACAGGGCTTGCATGTGCCGGAGAAAGGAAAGACATTTGCTGGAGAAGTCCGGGAAGAAACGGTGGCATGGAGCAAAGACACCTACCAGCTTTTGAAACAGGCAGAGCAGGGAAAGGTCAAAAGCTATGTGCAGGATATTGCCCTTGCGGTGCTGGATTGTAAGGAAACAGCGACCAGCCGGGAAACCTTTATCCGGCTGATGAATGAAAGAGGGTACGGGGTGGACTGGCAGGACAGCCACAAGTACATCACATATACCGACTTAGCCAGGGAACAGGCAGGAGAAAAGGCTTGTAAAATCAGGGATAACAAGCTGGAAAAATACTACAATATGGATTTTGGAAAGGAGAGTATGGAGCATGAGTTTGAGAGAAATGCACGAACAGCAGAAGCAGAGCAGTCCAAGAGAGCAGCTTCAAGAGTTAAACCGACAGAGCCGGACAGAGCTGGAAAACAGTCTGCTCAAAGAAGCGTTGGCGATGTCGAGCGAGAACTGCGAGGAATTGATGAAGCAGTCAAATCAAGAACAAGTGAGGGCAGAGCAGAACAGGCAGAGAGACGCAGAGCAGAACAGGAAGCTCATCAGCGAGCTGAAGCAGAGCGTAGAGCTGCTGAAGAACAGCAACGAATTGCTTCAAGACGCTATATCGGGCGAGATTGGGAGCCTGAAAGATGAGGTTAAGGAAAACACCGTCCAAGAGGTTAGAAAGGCGTTACAGGCGAATATAGAGGCTATACAGAGGGCTACAAAGCTTCTTGAGAAGCAGTCTGATACACTTACGAGCGTGATGAAGCAGAAGATCCGGGAGCTTGAGGAAAGTAAGAACAGTTTTTTTAGATATGAGGGCTTGAAGTTGTACCTGTTTTGGGGCGGTATGGTCTGCAATATTTTAGTGTTTCTTATGCTGTTGTATGGTATGATTAGTAAGTAAAAAGAAATCGATAAATTAGAATTTACCAATCCGACAAATTCAAATTCGCATCATTCTTTTGGTAAATCAAAGTCATCTTCCGTACATTTCCGGATAATATGCTTTGTCTTTTTCATCGGCAGTGGCACTTCGTCCGCCGCAAAATATTCTTTCTTCACCACTTCAACAACAGCTTCGTGGTTGTCTTTACCGGCAGGAACAATTACGAAATCACCTATTTCGATTGAGTCATCATCTGCTATGTAATAATAGCTTTTGTATCCTTCGTCAAAGGTTACGCTGCAATAGATGATGTCGTTGCCACACCGCCGCACCTTTCCGTAGACGGATGGGTTCATAATTTCGCCCCAACCGTAGAAGGTCATGAAATCAAACACCGACTCCATGAACTCAGCCCAGTCATCCGGTAAACCTTTCTTATCGTAGGTTCCCCGGATGACTTTTTCAACACCCTTTTTTGTGACCACCTTGATGGTGTAGTCTTTGCTTTCAAGTGGATTTTCAACTACATCAGGTGGATTTCCTTCAATATGTTCAAACAGAGTGTCTATGTCCAAATCATCGAGCAGGCTCTCAATACCGCCTTCTACTTTGTACCTGCGAGTGACAGAACAACCTGTGCCGATATTCTGGATGTGTTCAATACTTTCGCTGTTTCTGTCTATAATCAAGGATTCTGTATAATCCCAAACGGCATATTCCGTATGCTCCGAGATCGGTTCCTTCGGTTTTATCTTTGTGATGCGGTGATAGGACACTTCAATCCGATTCACAATGTCTGGCTTGTTATTCCCATCAAAAACATACAAATCAGGCATATCCAAACTTTGACGGAGTAAATCTGAAAGGTCAACACCTTGAACTACAAACTCGGAGCACAAGGAACCACGAAATTTATAGGTCTTGCCCTCCGTATTTGTAAGCTCCATATTCCAGTCACCGATATCTGTTGCAAATACCTCTGTATATTCGTTGCTGAAATATGCTGAAAATGCGGACATAATTCTTTCCGCAACAGCTTTATCAACTTTCAGATTTTTTGTTCTGGACTTTTCATAATGCCCATCACGTCGCTGTCCAAACACATACGCCGAAAACCATACCCGTCCTTCCGAATTGATAGAAATGTGTTGCTCGACTTCTTCATCCGGTTCCGGGCATGGACCATAGCCAAGACGATTCGAAACAATACGAATTTTCTTCAACTCACCGGTGAAAATAAAAGGATTCTCACCGGAAAGCACCGCAAGGCGACTCAATGCCAAAATAAACCAAGAGCGATTTTCGAACGCCAAAATAGAAGCGGCATCATACACCCAGTGGTTGAAGTATCGCCATTGTGAGTAAATTGCAGATCCAAGCAAACGGATGTCTGTTATCTCGTCAATCACTCGATTCAATTCATCGTATTTGCTCGCAGCATTCCCGTACTTCTCTGAAAAAGCGTGACAACAATCCATTTGAAACCCAAGAGCTTCACAATCATCAGCCATGTAGTGATCTACAAGCTCTATATAGTTGATTTTTTGATCTCTGAATTTATCAATCCATTTTGTGGCGAAATCATGGACTTGCTTCAAATATTCCATTGCAGTCACCTCCTTTTTAAAACTCCTCCCAAGTTCTGCCGTTTAGATCAGCTGCAATCTTTTCGGTATCCGGCATCGTTTTGTACCCAAACATATCCGCAAGGTTAAAGAACTTGCTTTTCTGAATGGGATTTTTACTGCTTTTTCTAAAGTCAATCGGATAGAACTTTTCAACCATAAAGTACCTGTGACTGATCATGCGTAGGTTATAGCCGTAGTCCTCTGCACGGTGTATTGCTTCGTTAATGCGGCAAATCTCATCCGGCGTTGGCGCTTCGCCGGTTTCCGCCCGGTATGTCATCTTTCCCTCAACTTCAACCGCAATAATGGTCTTTTTCAGCTTGCCGACCGCACGGATGCTCTTATCTTTGTAGAGTCCAATATATCCATGCTCTGAAAATTTTCGGGATTCCTGATCGTAATATAAATTCAAATCCATGTTGTCCTGGAACGTTGTTCCTGCCACAATCGCTCGCATCCACTTATGACCATCTGGTATCAGCTTTTCATCAAAACAATATTTTTTGAAATCATCCAGCACAGAAATAATCTCCGTGTCTCTGTCATCAATAATATCTTCCATTGCTTCCACAAGCTGTTCAAAAGTCAAATTAACGTGCTTAATCGGGTGGATCAGGCGCTCCATGTTTTTGGTGTTATACTTTTTCAGTTCAACGGTCATTTCATCAAATAACTGTTGCTTCATTGGTCTGGGATCGATAGTCAGCAGAACTTTGATGTCCTCTGCACCAAACTGATCCAGATGATTTACAAGCTGCTGCTTATCGAACTGATTATAGAGCTTTGTCTCGACAACGATCTTAAAGCTCTTTTGGCTAATTACAGCATCCGGAACGCTTTCGTCACCGGCAACCTGCAAGTCAAATGTAATTTCAGGACTTTCATCCTCTCCGAGAATAAGGCTATTCAACATAGAGAAGAATTTATCCGCATTGTAATTATATAAACGGGAAAGCATCAACATGGTGTTGGATGTATCCACATTCTCTTTTGAATGGTATCGCTGAAAGTAATGTATCTGCATAGTACACCTCCTGAAAACTATCTGCCTTTCTCGACTTTCTGCTTGCGAGCCGATTCAACCCATTTTGCAAACTCCCAATCCAAAGGTACCTCATCAATCACTTCCATCAGCATTTCCTCATAATCAAGATAATCCTGATAATCTGATATTCTGCTCCATGCGCAGTGGAGAGAAGGGATGCCATATTGTTTCTTCGCAATGTCGATGATGTAGTTGTCCAGCGGAATATGTAAAAAACGGTAAAACGGTTCTACAACATCAGGAACCAACACATACAAGTATTTCAAAGTCATATTAACCCATTTTTGCGCTTGTCCAATATAAAACTCGATTCCTTCTGACTCATACATCGAAGCAATTTCTTCGCAAATGGATTGGTGCCATTTTGTAAAATCCTCAGCATCATTCACGGCAACAAGCTCAGGGATTCTTTCTTCCAAAAGTGAATCTACCGCTTTTCTCAACATGTCCCCATTCTTGCCATTAAATCGAATCGTTCTGCACATATCCGTATATGCGCTCCTGCTGGCAGCTTCAAAGGGGTTATCCGTTACGCCAAAGTAGAGCATCTTCAAAAAGTCCAGAATCTTGCCATCGACAGAAACCATACTGGACGGAGTGGAACATTCTTTTTTCGCAAGAATCCGTCTGCAAAACTCGTCCATCTTGTCCTTGCCATAGAAGGAGAAAGGATCGTCAATAGCGTTTCCGTCCACATCATTCCAAGGGTCAAAAATCACGGTTCCCTTGTGATAGAAGAAAACACAATCTTTTATCAGATAGTATCCATTGCTGTGAGCAATCCAATCAGACTGTTCCCAAGCGTATTGTTTTGCCTTTTCAATATCGTACATCTTATCCCTCTTTTCTCTATGCTTTATGCTCGCCAATCTGTGCATTAAGGTTTTTAGCGGTTGCAAATTCCTGAAGGTTCATTCCCTTCAAAATGGCGTTCTTTTCAAATATCTTCTTTATCTTCAATACTGCCTATTGCATTTTTTTCATGCTCCAATTCAATACTCTCTTCCCCATTTTATTTCTCTAAAATAGCATAATCAGTAAATAAGTTCAGCCACCCCACTTTTTCGGCACATCTGCTTCACAAATTACGTGGTTTATCGCATACAAGCATTTACAAATTTCATTGGAACATCCATTCGTTCTGCTACTTGCTCCGGTGTCATACCGTTGTCCAAGAAACGCTTACAAACTGTTTTTATGTTTTCTCCAACTTCAATGATATGCTTGTCTGGGTCGTAAAATCTAACCACTCGCTGCCCCCATGAATGTTCCTTGACAGGGTGGACATATTCCACCGCACACTTTTTCAGTTTGTCGGCAAATTTATCAAAATTATCTTCTTCAAAATATACTTCTGAGCTATTGCTGCCAAATACAACATCGCCAGTCTCAATAAATTCCTGCCAACTTTCAAGTGATTGTAGTGCCAAACCACCTGTTAAAGTCTTATTTGCCCCAAAATCCATAATTACACGGAGTCCCAGAACTTTTTTATAAAATTCCACTGACTTATCAATATCTGTTACTATCAGCATAGGATTTTTTATTTTCATCAATTAACCCTCCAATTGATTTTTTATATCCTCGTTTCTTTGAACTATTGTGTTATTTCGCCAAGAAATTGCTCTGTATATCCATTGGCATATGATACGCATGTCCGCGTTTCATAAGGCTATACAGCTTGAAACTCATGAGATCCGGACTGACATTTAGATTGCTGCAGAATCCAAAGTAATCCAAATCTTCATTTTTCGACATTTCTGCCACATCCTCATCTTCTACGAGAAGATCTGCAGCAAACAAATTGGCTTCGTACTCTGTTGAGTTGGTCATGGTATAGAGCACATCATCTTTCATGGGAGCCAGTTTTAGTTGTTTCCGGTGCAAGATGATATGTCCAAGTTCATGTGCTGCCACGATTCGCTTTTCTTCATCGGGAAGGAAGCTGTTGATCATGACATAAATGGTCTGGCAACTCATAAAGCAGTAACCTTTTAATTTCTTAAAATTCGATGTTTCCCCGACTACAATGTTCATGCAGTCGAGAAGTTCAAAAGGGTCTCTGGTCTTAAATCGTTTGATCAGTTTTCCCACTTCCGTATAAATATAATTATTTCCCAAATAAATCACCCCAAAAGATTAGTTATCTCAAGTAGCGGATAGTATCCCGCATTTATAATATACTCGAAAGGATGTACCATAATTAGGACACCTGTTATTCGTCCTTGAGATATTTCTTCGGTGTATATTTCTTTGCCCGCATTTTAGAATCCAGATAAAGCATTTGAATTTCGTCCATAAATGCAGTTTTATCTTCATCGGATAATTCTCCACCGGCAAACATAGCTGCAGCCTGCTCTAAGATCTGCTGTGCCTGTTTTGCACCTCTGGATCCGAACTGCTCTGCCGCTTCTGTGATAAAGGATTCTTCTTCTGACATGAGATAAGAAATATCACAGCCAAGTATGTCTGAGAGTTTCTGATATAAATCATGTTTCTTAGGATAACGATTCTGATTTTCCCATCCGCTTACCGTTCTTAATGCTACACCTAGTTCCTGAGCCAGTTGGGCTTGACTCATATTTTTCGTTGTTCTTAAGGATTTTACCTTTTCACCGAATGTCATAACAATACCTCATTTCTAAGCGTTTTTAGGTGTCTCTTACTTATCCCGGAGCAAAAGCAGGAAAGTTATTTCCTAAAACACGCAACTTAACTATTGACAACAAGCAAGTTGTTGCATATAATGTGAATCACAACAGATGTGCAACTACTTGCCTATAATATATCGAATCTTTCCTATAATGTCAATGGAAAATGCATGTAAATTGCATATAAGGACTGATGTTTACTGGATTTGAGATATGAATCAGTAGAAAAATGTCTCGTATGACACGAAAAGATATTGTACATATAGGCAATTTAAAATGTGTATGGATTTTTCCATATGGAAGAGGTGAAAAGAATGGAACGTCAGAAGTCATATATCTGTATCGATCTGAAATCCTTCTATGCCTCGGTGGAGTGTGTAGAAAGAGATCTGGATCCTTTTACAACGAATCTTGTTGTTGCCGATCCAACCAGATCACAGTCTACAATCTGCTTAGCAATAACACCCGCTATGAAAAAGCTTGGAGTAAAGAACAGATGCCGTATTCATGAGATTCCTGCAGGGATTGAATATATCACTGCCATGCCAAGGATGCAGTTATACATTGATTATTCTGCTAAAATCTACAGTATTTATCTTCGGTATCTGTCAAAAGAAGATATTCATGTATATAGCATTGATGAGTGTTTCATGGATGTGACGGACTATCTTTCTCTTTATGATATGTCTGCAAAGGAAATGGCTGTGGAACTTATGGATGCTGTTATGAAAGAAACCGGAATTACTGCGACTGCAGGAATCGGTACCAATCTTTATCTGGCAAAGGTCGCAATGGATATTGTGGCGAAGCATGTGGATGACCACATTGGTATTTTGGACGAGATATCTTACAGACAAAAACTTTGGGATCATCGTCCACTCAGAGATTTCTGGAGAATCGGTTCCAGAACCGAGAGAAAACTTGCTGGATATGGAATCCATACGATGGGCGATATTGCTTATGCATCTGTTACATCAGAGGACTGGCTCTATAAGATGTTTGGGATTGATGCTGAACTGCTGATCGACCATGCCTGGGGATTTGAAGCCTGTGGTATGCATGATATTAAGAATTATCATACAGAAGAACACAGTTTATCAAACGGTCAGGTGCTTATGAGGAATTATTCTTATGAGGAAGCAGCGGTTGTTGTGAGGGAAATGACAGACGTTCTGGTGTTGGATCTGGTAGCAAAAGGTCTGATCACAAGTTCTGTCACGCTGTGGATCGCATATGATCACAGATATGAAAAACCCTCTTCTCACGGGACTGTGAAGTTGACATCGCCAACAAATAGCTCTAATTCTATCATGGATGAGGTGGAAAAACTGTATCGTCAGATTGCAGATCGGCATACCGGGATCCGTAGAATAGAAATATGTGCGAACCGGGTCACACCGGAAGGCTATCTGCAGTACGATATATTCACAGATCCGATTGCGATTGAAAAGGAAAAGAGCTTACAGCGGGCAATCTTAGACGTAAAAAAGAGATATGGCAAAAATGCAATTATGAGGGGAGCGAATCTGCTTGAGTGTTCTACTTATCGAGAACGCAATAATCAGATTGGCGGACATCGAGCATAAGGAGGTGTTTCTATCATGTTGGCGAGTGCGTATGCAGAATTAATTTATATGCCAAGACCAGTTTCAAACCGAAGGAAGATGGAAGTTGGTCACAGGGCAAAACAGTTTGCACCCTTTGCTGCACTCCGGGGATTTGAAGAAACGGTCAGAAAAAAAGAAATACTATATGAACCAAAAAAGGAGTTGTCTGAGGAAAAGAAAAATGAGCTGGATAGCAAATTGAGGATCCTTTCCAAAGGAATGAAAGTTCAGGCAGTTTATTTTGTAGAGAGTTCAGAATTCCCCGGAAAAGGAAAACACTGTAGCATAGAAGGAATGGTGGAATTCTTTGATCCTCAGATCTATCTTAGGATTGGGGATACAGAAATACCTGTTTCAGAGATTACAGAGTTATCTGGAAATGTCTTTGAAGCATTAGAACAACCTTGTTAACGAATAAAGTGGAAGTCTCCGGGAAACCAGCGGTGAGTGGTAGCCGATAGGAAACAGAGATGGAAACCCAGATTGTCAAAGCCAGTTTGGATATGTATATCATGATTGTTCGCGCAGCTTTGGCGCTTACGGAATGAACAGTCATGATGCTCATAAGGCGGATTTTTATTTCCCTTGGATCCGTTGAGTAATAAATGTTAGATCAATGTTATTGCTTAAGGAGGAAGCCTATGGGATCAGGTAATGTTAAGTGGCATGTTCACTGCTCTGTTTGTGGAGCATTTTTAGAAAAGAGTGCTCAAAGCGATTCGGAAGTGGATTGCAAAAAATGTAAAAGCACATTAGAAGTTTTAGTGAAAGATGATATTGTATCTGTTCGTCCTTTGGTCATCCGGGATGAAAAGCTGAGAGAAAGGATGGCTATATATTCCAGAAAGTTGATGAACACTTCTGGAAAGAAAACAAAAAATGATGAATAAAAATGAGATACCCGGAATGGCGGTGAATTTGGCTGGAACCATCAAGACTGCACCGGATATCAAGAGTTTGTCAAGGAGCTGAACCTGACTGGAATCACTAAGAGCCCGGCAAAACATTTGTATTTGATTTATGGAATCGTATTCGATTCTGTTGTGTCAAAAGCATTTGTTTTGTCGGGTTTTTTATTTTTTCCCAAAAGCATGTTGTATAAGGGTCCTTGAGGATTTGGATAGGTATAGAGGGATTTATGATCTTTCTTACAGGTAGCTGAGGAGTCTCGCACTCCCGTTTAAAAAAAACGGGTTGGTTCGGGACTGTTTCTGCTACCAATTTTTATATTCCAAATAAGCAGACTGGATCACCCGTAGCCGAAAGGCAGAAAGGTGGTCCATATGATGACATTAAAAGAATTAAAGAAACGAGTTCCTGTAGCAGATAAGAATGGTTCAGTTTTAGGGAAGACAGAACTATTGAATTCTGGAGCTAAGATTGTCGTAAAGGAAATGGTAGATACCGGTGTTGAAATCAGTGTGTTTGATAATGGTTATGTTTTATTTGAAGAGGATAAACATAAAACGATTTTCTGTTTACATTCTTGCAAAGGATATGATTATGGCTTATTGGATGAAAAAGAAAATATTTTCGGAGAAGAATTTTTCGAAAATGAGAACTGGTATATCCTGCCTCTGATGATCGGAATGGATCGTGTGGAAGCAAGTCGAAAAAGAATTTTGTCGAATCATAACGTGATTTCCATTGATGCAGAGAATCATGATTTCTTTAGCCACAAGGCTCTTAGTATGCCTGAAATGACGGATGAGATCCTTTGGCACGAGATGCTTCGAGAATTTGCAGAGCTTCTAAATGAACGTCAGATGTATGCAGTAACTGCCTATTACTGTGAGGGCATCTCACAGGCTGAAATTGCAGAGAATCTTGAAATTTCCCAACAGGCAGCCAGTGGTCTGATCCAGAGGGCTCTGGTGGTTATCCGTAATTATTTGAATATCAATCCAAGTGATGTAAAAAGAAAAAGAAATAAAAAATAATTTCCAATCCGTGTTGTATAAGCGGCTTATGAAATTTGGATAGGTATAAGGGGGTAAAACCTCTCGTACCTTGACAACTTCATAGCCTGCCCAGAATGATACCTGATCTGAATACGCATAGAGCGAAAAGCTGCGTATCTTTTCAGAGAAAACGTTACGGAGTCAAGAGACTGTAACAGGAACGGGTCTGGGAAAGAAAACAGGAAAATGCTCAAAACTTAAATCAATAAAAATGTTGTCTGAATTCGATTTTGAAGGATGACAGCAGATGCCATGTGGCGGTGTTTGCTCTTCGGAACAGATACCGCCACATTTATGTGCTGTTATCAATCTATCCCACAGTACAAATTTAGGAAAGTGAGGAAAAAGGAAATGAAAAAGACATAGGAACTTTTCTTTTGTAGCTGATAATCAAGTTTATGAAAGATGAGGATTTAAGAAATGAGAAAAGGAAACGCAAAAAGAATTATGTCAGGATTTCTGGCAACTCTTACGGTACTGTCTACAATGATGCAGCCGGTAACAAGCTTTGCAGCAGAAGTACCGTCCGACGGAACAGTTCCGCTATATAAGGATGTTGCAGACATGCTTGATGCAGATGAAGTGGTTGTCACTCATGATCACGAAGTCAGTGTAGGAAGCACATTTGATATTGAGGTGGACTTCTCAGGCATTGAGATTCCTGGCAACGATAAAGTCAAAGTAAAATTCCAGAAAGCGATGAATGATGAGGGCGAAAGTTTTACTACGGATCATGAGGATTCATACGAAGCTGTCTATTATGTAGAACCTCAGAAGACAGATCATCCGACATATCAGATCAGCAGAACTATCACTGTTAAGGAAGAGAAAAAAGCAAGTTCTGAAACAGTAGCTGAAGCTTCTTCTCAGACAACTACGGAAAATGATTCGGGTGGTGGAACTACAGAAGAAACAACGGAAGACGATGACTCAGACTCGGAAAGTAGTGTTGTCCCTGATGATGTAGAACAGATTACGGACGAAGCTTTTGATGCAGAAATCGAATCTACCGAAAATCAGGAAACTGTAGATCCGGAAACAGGCACTTCTCTTTCAGAAGTATTAGAGGAAGCTGTGGAACAGGATGTAAATCTTGCAGAATTAGAGGTAGGTGAAACCGTTACTTTTGAGATGCCAATGCTTTTTGCAGCAACAGGAAGCCAGAGTGTATCCATTACAAGAGGCAGCTGGTATCACTATGCAGACTATGGATTGGGTTCTTACATTACTGCTCCTTACTATGTGACATGGGGTGGAATCAAGGCTACTGCATATTGTGTGCAGCCAAGTAAGACAGGCCCGGATGATGGAACCTATTCTATTACAAAGCTGAGTGATGGAAAAACACTTGCAAAGGTTTGTTACTACGGAACAAAGGCAAGCGATGAGAATGGATTCTTCGATGAGAAGCATCCAGATTTCTCGACTGGTAAAAGGTTTATCATTACCCATATTGCGGCAGCATATGCCAATGGTTCTTCTGATTGGGATTCCGGAACAAATGCAACCGGAAGGAGTCTTGCAAAAGAACTTTACAACTACTGCGTAAGCATGCCGGACATCCCGGATGTAGACATGAGCTTTTCTGATGATAATGTCAAAGCCTACGTGGAAGGAAATGTTCAGAGAACAAAGACCATTACTTTTAAGGCAGACACATTACAAACCATTACATTCAAGCTTCCTGCAGGTGTGAAGCTGGTAAATGTATCTACCGGAAAGACAAGTGCTGCAGGTGCCAGTGTAGAGATTAGTGGAGGAACACAGTTTTATCTGCAGGCACCTCTTACACAGGCAGAGGATGTGAAAGCAACCTTCTCTGCAACTATGAAAGGTTCCATTGACAAAGAATATTCCGCATATAAGATTTCCACCGGTTCCGGTACACAGGATCTTGCACTTGTGTTTGGAGAAGGTGTTGGGAATGAGAAATATGTGGATTTCAAAGTTACTTGGACAAAAGAGTGTTATGTTTCACTTACAAAGAAAGACAGTGAGACATCCAATGCTCTTGCCGGTGCAGTTTATGGTATCTACAGTGATGAAGCCTGTACAAAGCTGATCACACAGATGCCTGCAACAGATAAAAACGGTTCTTCTAAAGTTACGATTGAAAAGACGCAGGAAGTGGTTTATCTGAAAGAAATCTCAGTTCCTGCTGGATATGTGATCGATACAAAATCCTATAATGTGGCACTGAATATCGGAAAGACAACCACAAAGAATGTAACCGATCATCGAGTAAGAGCAACCATCAAACTGACAAAACAGGATTCTGAAACAGGAGCTGTTCCACAGGGAGATGCCACATTAGAGAATGCAGTCTATGGATTATATGCCCGTGAGGACATTGTTCATCCGGATGGAACTACCGGTGTGATTCATAAAGCCGGTACACTGATTACTTCCTTGAAAACAGATAAGAACGGAGAAGCTTCTGTTTCTGATCTTTATCTTGGAAAATACTATGTGAAGGAGCTGACACCTCCGACCGGATATCTGATCGATACTGCAGAACATGATATTGACTGCAGCTATGAAGGTGCAAATGTTCCGGTTATTGAGCGTCATACAACTTCAAAAGAAGATGTGATGAAACAGCCATTCCAGCTGATCAAAGCTGCCAACAACGGTAAGACCGATGCGGATCTCTTAAAGGGAGTTGGATTCTCTGCATACTTAAAGAGTTCTCTTAAGGTAAATGCTGATGGAAGCTATGATTTTACTTCTGCCAGACCAGTCGTGATCACTGCAGATGGAAAGACAGAGATGTTTACGGATGAGAAGGGATATGCTTGTTCTATTCCGCTTCCATACGGAACATACATTGTAAAAGAAACGACTTCTCTTCACAATTTTGATCCGGTGGATGATTTTGAGGTGGTTGTATCTGAGCACAAACCAAATACCCCACAGGTATGGAGAGTTCTCTTGGATAACGAATTCAAAGCAAAGCTTAAGATCGTAAAGAAAGATGATGAGACGAAAAAGACGGTGCTTCTTCCTAAGACAGAATTCAAAGTGTTTGATCTGACAAAGAATGCATATGTGGAACAGGTAACAACCTACCCTGTAACAAAGGTTCATAAATCTTACTTTACGGATAAGGACGGATATCTTATTCTTCCAAACAGCTTAAGACCCGGAAATTATCGAATTGAGGAAGTGACTGCCCCAGAGGGCTATACTTTAAACACCAATTTTGTAACGGTTGCAGTTGATACGAATACAGCATTTCTCATGGATTCTGTCAGTGGTGATGCCATCATCACAGTAGAATATGAGAACCATCCGGTAAAAGGACAGCTGACCATTTACAAACAGGGAGAAATGCTCACATCTTACGATGGAGAGTTCCATTATGAGATGAAAGGGCTTGAAGGTGCTGAATTTGAAGTATATGCAGCTGAGGATATCTACACTGCAGATCACCAAGTGGATGAAAACGGAAACAGATTACTCTATTTTGCAAAGGATGCATTGGTGGCAAATGTAGCTACCAATGAAGAAGGGAAAGCTGTGGTTAAGAATCTTCCGCTTGGAAAATACTATGTGAAAGAAACCAAGGCAACCGATGGTTTTGTATTAAACACTACGATTCAGGATTCTGAATTTGTTTATGCGGATCAGAATACCCCAGTCATTTTTGATGAAATGACCTATACCAACGAACGTCAGAAAGTGTCGATTACTGTTGAAAAGCAGGATGCAGAAACCGGTGATGTTGTCGAAGGTGCAGTATTTGGAATTTATAATGCTGAGGATATCAAGGACAGATCCGGCAATATACTCGTAACTGCAGACTCTCTCCTTCAGGAAATGACTACCGGTGAAGATGGACAGGCAGTTTGTACATTAGATCTTCCGCTTGGACAATATTATGTGAAAGAGTTAAAAGCTCCACTTGGATATGTTTCTTCTGATGAAGTACTTGCCTTTGATGCTTCTTATCAGGGACAGGAAGTACAGACAGTGGAACTGAAATCCATTAAGAAAAATGAGCCTACTACTGTTGAGATTACAAAAGCCGATGCTACTACAGGTGTGGAGCTTTCCGGAGCATATCTCACGGTTACTGACAGTGAAGGCAATGTTGTAGACAGTTGGACATCGGATAAAGATGCTCCACATGTGATCAAAAAACTTCATGTAGGTGAAACGTATACTCTCCGTGAAGAATTTGCACCATATGGATATCTGGTAGCAAATGAGATTCAGTTTACAATCGAGGATACTGCAGAAATTCAGAAAGTACAGATGACTGATGAAGTGCCGGTGGCAAAACTCATTGTAAATAAAAAGGGTGAATTCCTTGATAGTGTTACTTTGATTGATAAGATGAAAGGTTTTGTAGAGCACATTTTTAATTATGTGACAGGAAGCCTTACCGATGTCACTTTTGAAGTATATGCCAAGGAAGACATCAAAGCTGCAGATGGTGTCAGCGATGATTACTACAAAGCAGATGAATTGGTGGCAACGATCACTACAGATGAGACCGGTGTTGCAACATTAGATAATCTTCCACTTGGCATCTACTATGTGAAGGAAGTTGCGACTGCCCACGGTTATGTGCTGGACAAAGAGCCGGTGGTTGTGGACCTGACTTACCGTGACCAGAATACCCCTGTTGTCATTTACGATGAAGACTGGCAGAACCACAGACAGACGGTAAGCATCCATATCTTGAAAAAGGAGAAAAATACGGACCGTGTATTAGAAGGTGGTATCTTCGGATTGTTCGCAAAAGAGGATATCGTATCTGCTTCTGGCAAAGTGCTGATCGAAGCAGATGAGATCATCGAACTGAAAGCGACAGATGCAAATGGAGAGATAAACTTTATCGCAGATCTTCCAATCGATGCTTCTTATTATGTGAAAGAGCTTCATGCTCCGGATGGATTTGTCAATGCCGAAGAAGTACAGGAATTCACTTTCGAGTATGTCGGTGCAGATCAGGCTGTTGTAGAAGAAAACTTCACATTTGAAGATGAAGCTACCACAGTAGAACTTACAAAATCCGACATTACAACAGGGAAAGAGATTCCTGGGTGCAAGTTAAAGGTTGTAGATAAAGACGGAAAACTTGTGGACGAATGGATTTCCACAGAAGACGCCCATGTGATCAAAGAGCTTGTGGTCGGAAAGTACTATACACTCATCGAAACACAGCCTGCAGATGGCTATGTTACTGCAGAAAGTATCGAGTTTACGATAGAGAATACCGCAGAGGTCCAGAAAGTGGAAATGAAGGATGATGTGACAAAGGTGGAGATCTCTAAGCAGGACATTGCCGGAAAAGAACTTCCGGGTGCCAAACTTACTATCCTTGATTCCGAAGGAAAGGTAGTGGAAAGCTGGACATCCACAAACAATCCACACTACATCGAGATGCTTCCAATCGGTAAATATACGCTCCGTGAGGAAACTGCTCCGGAAGGATATCTGGTAGCAAATGATGTACAGTTTGAAATGAAGGATACTGCCGAAGTACAGCATGTAACAATGGTGGATGAGGCGAAACCTTCCAGACCATCTGAGACACCTTCTACTCCAAAAACAGGTGATGACAGAAACATTGCCTTATGGTATGGGCTTCTGGCTCTGGGATTTGGTGGACTTGGTGCTGTATACGCACTGAAAAGAAAGAAAAAACGCAACTAAGAAACATTTATAAATAGATATAGTAATGGGTGTTTGTGATTTCAAGACCGAGATTGCAGGCATCCATTTTCTATTTCGGAAGGAGAAAACAATATGTGGAAAGCAATTGCGATTACTGGTGGTATCGTTGCTGTTGTTTGCAGCTTTGCATTATGGTGTGCCGCTAAGGTTGGAAGTGATGACGATGATTTCTGGGGCATCGGAGATGAAAGAACAGAGGAAGTTGTTCTAAGAGAGAGATTGCATGAAAAACGATAGAAACGATATCGTAGATCCAAAGGCTGCTATTACGGGAAGAAAATATCACCCAGAAAAACCATGGTCCTGCGTATATTGTCACTATTGGATCAGCAGAAAGAAAGGCTGCAAATTAAATGCATGCCACTATCTTCTGCCGGATAGAACAGAACTTTCAGAAGATACAGGTAATTGTAAGAACTGTCCTTATGGCAGACATTCTCCCTGTATTGGTTATTGTATTGCAAAATTACTGATGGAGATCAGACAGAAGAAAGGCAGGTGAACCAGCAATGAATAGTATGATTCAGGTCCATACGGAAACAAATGAAATGACTGTATCAGCAAGGCAACTTCACGAAAGATTGGGTGTTCATACAGAGTATCGTCATTGGTTTCCAAGGATGTGTAGTTATGGTTTTGAAGAGGGCATGGATTTCAAGGCGGTCAAAATTGACCGGGTTCAATTCGAGGGTAATCGAAAAATCTGCAGAGAAATCGTAGATCATGAGTTGTCCATCGACATGGCGAAAGAAATCTGCATGCTGGCTAGAACACCTGTAGGAAAAGTGATTCGCAAATATTTTTTGGAAGTGGAAAAAGCGTGGAATTCACCGGAACAGGTTATGGCAAGAGCATTGCAAATTGCAAATAAGTCCGTGGAGGAACTTAGAGATCAATGTTTGTTAATGCAGAATCAGGTAATGGAGCAACAGATGATGTTAGAAGAACTGACTCCAAAGGCGAATTATCTGGAACAGATTCTTCAATCTCCGTCTCTGGTTCTGACCACGCAGATTGCCAAGGATTATGGGATGAGCGCCATTCAATTTAACCGCCTTCTCCATGATATGAAAATCCAATATAAAGTGAATGATCAGTGGATATTATATGCTAACTATCAGGGACAAGGATACGTGCACAGTAGAACCATTACGATTCCGAGAGGGGATGGAACCTGTCTGGTGCGTATGCAGACGGAATGGACACAAAAAGGCAGATTGTTCTTATATGAAGAACTAAAAGAAAAAAGAGGTATCTTGCCTCTGATTGAAAGGGGGAGTTCATAGTGCAGGATGAAGTAAATGATAAAACATTGAATCTTTGCATTCAAGCTGGGCGCATCACTGCCAATACGTTAAAGGCAGCTATGCGAAAGTATTTGAATGACATGGAAAAACGAAAGAATCTAAAGATCCAGAAGAAAAACGTGTCGAAAAATGAAGAAATCAAAGTAAAGGCTAGAGATAAAGCAGAGAAAAAACTGGAAGCAAAAAAGCCCAGAGGCAAGCAGACTATGAAACAGCTCATGAATCAGGGAGTTCAGCTTACCAATATTCCGATTACAGATGATAACATCAAATCATTTGAAAGAATTGCCCGAAAGTACGGTATTGATTACAGCCTGAAAAAAGATGTCAGTACAGATCCACCTAGATTTATGGTGTTTTTTAAAGCAAAAGATGTGGATGTAATGACTG
The DNA here is from genome assembly GCF_052116245.1 of Blautia sp. Sow4_E7. Lineage (NCBI taxonomy): Bacteria > Bacillati > Bacillota > Clostridia > Lachnospirales > Lachnospiraceae > Blautia > Blautia sp. Sow4_E7. The sequence continues at coordinate 17,967 of NZ_JBQKLL010000024.1, read as the reverse complement.
CAGCTTTTAAAGAATATGCCGGTGTATCCATGAAGCAGAAAGTTAAAAAGCCTTCTGTGAAGAAAAAACTTGCAAAGACAGTGCAGCGTAAGGTAAAGCATCGTCAAAAAGTGAAACAGAAAAATAAGGATAGGGGTCAGGATCGATGAGTAGAAAGAAGATAATTATGTGGATACCCTACATCATCCTCTTCTATTTTGTGGATAAAGGTGCCTGGCTGTACAGACATTGTGTGGGAGGCACTGCAGTTCAAAGATTTGGTGTCATGATGATGAATTATAAGCTTGCTTTTACGAATGTTCTGCCAAGTTTTCATTTGTATGATCTGCTTGCAGGTATTATTGGAGCAGCACTTATCTGGGCAGTTGTTTATTTCAAAGGAAAGAATGCAAAGAAATTTCGTCAGGGAGAAGAATATGGCTCTGCCAGATGGGGCACCTCAAAAGACATCGAACCATTCATAGACCCGGTGTTTGAAAATAATGTCCTACTGACCCAGACAGAGAGACTTACCATGAATTCCAGACCAAAACATCCGAAATATGCAAGAAACAAGAATGTCATCATTATTGGTGGTTCCGGTTCTGGTAAGACAAGGTTCTATGTAAAACCAAATCTAATGCAGATGCCCAAGAACGTATCTTATGTGGTCACAGATCCGAAGGGTACAATTCTGGTGGAGTGTGGCAAGATGCTTGCGAATGAAGGATATCGCATCAAAGTACTAAATACGATCAATTTCAAAAAAAGCATGCATTATAATCCGTTTCATTATATTCGCAGCGAGAAAGATATCCTGAAACTGGTGAATACGATCATTGCAAATACCAAAGGAGAAGGAGAAAAATCTACCGAAGATTTCTGGGTGAAAGCAGAAAAACTCCTTTACAGTGCCCTGATCGGCTATATCTGGTATGAAGCCCCACCAGAAGAACAGAACTTCTCTACTCTGCTTGAATTTATCAATGCCAGTGAGACAAGGGAGGAAGATGAAGAATTTAAAAATGCGGTGGATGAATTGTTTGAGGAACTGGAAGCTGAAAATCCGGAACACTTTGCAGTGCGCCAGTACCGCAAATATAAGCTGGCAGCTGGAAAAACAGCAAAGTCTATCCTGATCAGCTGTGGGGCAAGGCTTGCTCCATTTGACATTCAGGAATTGAGAGATCTGATGGAATACGATGAAATGGAGCTTGATATGCTGGGAGATCAGAGAACTGCAATGTTTGTGATCATCTCAGATACTGATGATACTTTCAACTTTGTGGTAGCCATCATGTACACACAGTTATTTAACCTGTTATGTGATAAAGCGGATGATGAGCATGGAGGTCGGTTGCCGTATCATGTGAGAATTCTGGCTGATGAGTTTGCCAACATTGGTCAAATTCCAAAATTCGACAAATTGATCGCAACCATCCGAAGCCGAGAAATTTCTGCTTCTATTATTCTGCAGTCCAGATCACAGTTAAAGACCATCTATAAGGATGCTGCAGAAACAATTGAAGGAAACTGTGATACCATGCTGTTCCTTGGCGGCAAGGAAAGTTCTACTTTAAAAGAAATCTCGGAGATCCTTGGAAAGGAAACCATTGATCTATATAACACTTCTGATACAAGAGGAAGTAATCGTTCTTATGGACTGAACTATCAAAAGACAGGCAAGGAGCTGATGAGCAAGGATGAGCTTGCGGTCATGGATGGAAACAAATGTATTTTGCAGCTTCGGGGTGTGCGCCCGTTCTTAAGTGATAAGTTCGATATTACCAAACACAAACGATATAAGGAATTATCCGATTACGATAAGAAGAATGAATTTGACATCCAGAAGTATCTGGAACATAAATTGATTCTGAAAAAAGATATGGTCTTTGAAATGTATGAATGTAATGTTTCGGAGGCAGACGTCGCAGCCATTGCTGCAGAAGATGAAATAGACGAGTAAATGATCCGCTTTTGAGAAGCGGTATTTTTTATGCCTTTGGCAGGAGGTGCAATGATGAAGGGATGGATCCGAGCTCCCTGCTAAGGGGAGACCACACAATATATGGCTCAAAAACACTAAATTTGGAAAGGAGAGATTCTGTAGATAGAGCCTGAAAATCTACAGTTTCAATATCACATATGGCGTTTTTTAGTTCAGCGATCAATATCTTACAGACCCTTGTTGTAGCCATCGGAGCCGGACTTGGTGTATGGGGTGTAATCAATTTGATGGAAGGATATGGCAATGACAATCGTGCGACACGTTCGTAAGTGAAAAGCTTGCGCACAAAGTCGAAGGGCAATTGTAGCCCGAAACTTTGGAGAACTGATATTCCGATGGGTGAAATGAGGGGGTAACGTCCCGAAGCGCCACCCTGATACTCCGAATGGCGGGGAGCATGCAACGGCTCTCTCCAAAAGTTTATAGAGCTCGGTGAAGTCGGCAGAGAGCAACCGTAAGACTGGTTTTCAGACCAGACACGAAAGCTGTCCAGAGGTGGATGGTGTTGCCTATATGCCGGGGGTCGGATATCCATGGTGAGAATGTATGAAAATACTGACGAAATTCCGAATGTACGAGTCTAAACGTTGATGCTGTCGAAAGGCGGTACACCTTTCATGGTGGTATCTGTGGGCGAGTAAAATTGGTTGTTATGAAAGTCCATGCATCGTTACAGGCGGTGCGGTTATGCATGACCAGATACAGGCTTAGAGGAAGAACCTAAAGATGTCCAATGATAGGAATATCGGAACGTGGAAAGCTGGGGATACGGAGGCGGTTGCAAGCCAATGATGTGGTGGATGGGAATACCTTCGCGAGAGGGCAATAACCATTCTTTATTCCAGTGAGAGTAGTGGCACAGTACCTGTGAAGCCGTGAATAAGTAAGCGGTGGAGGGATAGCCACAAGTCGAATTCAGCAAAGAAAATGAAAACACAACAAACACAGCTTCGAGTATGACAAAGAAAATCCAAACCGAAGGGAGAGGATGCCTGTGTTGACTTCGGGGCAGCAAGAAAGGAAAAGTAAACAGAGAAAAATCCGCAACTCAGAGTATTACGACATGGAAGGTACTTTTGACAGGCTGTATGCAGAAAGTAAGAAAGATAAAACCTTCAACCATCTGATGGAAATCATCGAGAGTGAAGAAAATATCAAGCTTGCATACAGAACGATAAAGAAGAATACAGGAAGTGATACTTCGGGAGTGGATAAAAGGACGATAGCCGACCTTGCAAAGTTAAGCGAGGAAGAATACGTCCGTCTCATACGGAAACAATTCAGTAATTATCATCCACGACCCGTAAGGCGAGTGGAGATACCAAAGCCCAATGGAAAGACCAGACCTCTGGGAATTCCAACTATCGTAGATCGGATCGTACAGCAATGTATTTTGCAGGTCATGGAGCCGATATGTGAAGCAAAATTCAGTGAGAACTCCAACGGGTTCCGCCCGAACCGTTCCGCTGAGACTGCTATTGCGCAATGCATGAGGCTGATACAGGTACAGCATCTGTACCATGTGGTTGACCTCGATATTAAAGGCTTCTTTGATAATATCAGCCATACAAAGCTGATTCGTCAGATATGGGCATTGGGAATCCGGGACAAAAAGCTGTTATGCATTATAAAAGAGATGCTGAAAGCACCTGTTGTTCTGCCAAATGGGGAGAAAACATATCCCACACGGGGTACCCCGCAAGGCGGTATTTTGTCGCCATTGCTGGCAAACATCGTATTGAATGAACTGGATTGGTGGATTGCTTCCCAGTGGGAGCAGATGCCAACAAAAACAAAATTCAAAACAAGGAGCAATGCGCAGGGAACAGAGATTAAGAGCCACGCCTACAGGGCTCTGCGCCGGAGCAGATTAAAAGAGATGCATGCAGTTCGGTATGCAGATGATTTTAAAATTTTCTGCGCAACACATGAGGATGCTGTCAGAGCATACAAGGCAACAGAGTTATGGCTAAAGGACAGGCTGGGGCTGGAAATCAGCCCTGACAAATCCAAAGTAGTTAATCTCAAAAGACAGTATTCTGATTTTCTCGGGTTCAAACTGAAAGTCCGTAAAAAGGGTAAGAAATATGTGGTTCGGTCTCATATGAGCGATAAAGCATACAAAAAGGCTCATGAAAAAGTATCGGAAGAAGTAAAGAAACTGGCTCATTCGTCAGATGATAATGCTCAGTTCATGCAGCTTCAGAAATATAACTCTGTAGTTGCCGGACTTCATGAATACTATTATATTTCTACAGAAGTATCCCATGACTTCAGCAGACTTGCCTTCAGTATCAACAAACAGCTCAGAAACAGACTGAAAGGCGACTTATCCAAAAAGGGACAGCTCAGAAATGGGTTCATTAAAGAAAAGTATGGAGCAAGCAGACAGATGAGGTTCCTTCATGGACGGCCGGTGGTTCCACTGGGATATGTCCAGTCAAAGAATGCCCAGCATAAAAGGAAATCCATCAATAAATATACGGTCAAAGGTCGGGAACAGATTCATAAGAATCTTGCAATCGACACAGCGACAATGTTATGGCTGATGAGAAATCCTGTAAAAGGCAGAACCATTGAATATGCGGATAACCGTATTTCTTTGTATGCGGCACAGTATGGTAAATGTGCAGTGACAGGAATTCCGATGAATTCCCACGATATTCACTGCCACCATAAAGTGCCGGTTAGCAATGGCGGTTCGGATGAATACGCAAATCTTATTCTTGTCAGCAAAGCGGTTCATATCCTTATCCATGCTTCTTCAGAACCTACGATTGAGAAGTACCTGAAATCCTTAAATCTTGACAATAAACAAATAGAAAAGCTTAACAAACTTCGTACTATGGCAGAAATGCCACCTATTATTCTTTGAATTTAATGCTGTAACGAAGTGTGTAAGTTGTGTTTAAAAGCCCTGGACGGCTGAATTCGATGGAGCGCCGTGTGCGGTGAAAGTCGCATGCACGGTGTGGAGCGGGGGAAAATCCGGAGATAACTTCAAAGGATTACCTATCGCTATCGGGTGCAAAATCACAGGGAATCAAGCAGCTCATGTCCGGTGGCGGAGTAATCCTTATCGGTACACAGCTGATTCCACTGCTTAGCGGATTGTTTGGTTAAAAGGAGGGAGTAATCCATGTTCGATGGCATTTTTGATGCAATTGAAGAGTGGATGCGTGAACTTCTAACGGGGATGATTCATTCCAATCTGGACAGGATGTTTACGGATGTCAATCAAAAGACCAGTGAGATCGCTGCCCAGGTTGGACAGACTCCACAGGGGTGGAATGGCAGCATTTTCAGCATGATACAAAATCTGTCGAATTCGGTCATCATGCCTATAGCAGGAATTATCATTACTTTCGTACTTTGTTATGAACTGATCACGATGATCACAGAGCGTAACAATATGCATGACATCGATACATGGATGTTCTTCAAGTACTTTGTAAAAATGTGGATCGCAGTTTATCTTGTGAGCAATACATTTACCATTACTATGGCAGTATTTGATGTGGGACAGCATGTGGTCAATTCAGCTACTGGTGTAATTACCGGAAATACAGCAATTGATATTACATCAGCGATTACGAATCTGGATACGACTCTGGAAGCAATGGAGATAGGGGAACTGGTCATCTTGGCACTGGAAACCCTGATCGTTAGCTTATGTATGAAGATCATGTCGGTACTGATAACAGTCATCCTGTACGGAAGAATGATTGAAATATACATCTACACTTCGGTTGCACCGATTCCGTTCGCCACGATGTCCAACAGGGAGTGGGGACAGGTCGGAACAAACTATTTCAGAGGGCTCATGGCTCTGGCATTCCAGGCATTTCTGATGATGATCTGCGTGGCTATTTATGCGGTACTGGTAGCTGGCATTCAGTATTCAGATAACTTAAGTTCCTCATTATTTGGAATTATGGCTTACACAGTTGTACTCTGTTTCAGTTTATTTAAGACTGGATCTTTGAGTAAACAGATCTTTGGAAGCCATTAATCTTTAGAAAGGAGACGATAGCTTATGGCTTATGTCAGTGTTCCCAAGGATTTGACAAAAGTAAAAAATAAACTGGCATTTAATCTGACCAGAAGACAGCTGATCTGTATCGGGATCGGAGCTGCAATAGGAATTCCATTCTATTTTCTGACCAGAAATGTCATTGGCATGTCAAACGCAGCAACGGTTATGGTGCTGTTAATGCTTCCGGCATTTATGTTTGCCATGTATGAAAAAGACGGACAGCCACTGGAAGAAATCCTGATGAATATTATCAGGGTGAAGTTCTTACGACCATCTGTCCGCAAATATGAAACTGAAAACTACTATGAGTCAGAATTAGAAAATGATGACCATGGTAATAGCAATGAGAAAGGAGGCAAAAAGCGTGTCTAAGAAAAAAGCACCTGCCATTCAGGATTCCAAGAAGGACAAGAAGAAAAAGAAGTCATCTGCGGATAAGAAGAATGAAAAAAAGATTTCTGCCCATAAGACGATCCGATATAAGGAAATGGCAAAAGATGGTATCTGCCGGGTGCAGGGCAAAACCTATTCAAAGACAATCCGTTTTTATGATATCAACTATCAGCTGGCACAGAACGAAGACAAGAATGCAATCTTTGAAAACTGGTGTGATTTCTTAAATTACTTTGACAGCAGCATTCATTTTCAGCTCAGCTTTATCAATCATAAGAGCAATATGAAAGAATTTGAACGTGTGATTCGCATCCGTCCTCAGAATGATGCTTTTGATGATGTGCGAATGGAATATGCACAGATGCTTAAGAATCAGTTGGCAAAAGGAAATAATGGTCTGGTAAAGACAAAATACATTACTTTTTCTGTAGAAGCTGACAGCATCAAGCTTGCAAAACCGAAACTGGAACGTATTGAGTCTGATATTCTCAATAACTTTAAGATTCTGGGTGTTCCGGCTTATCCATTGAATGGTGTGGAGCGATTGCAGATCCTCTATGAAACCTTTAATCCGGATCAGACGGGATTCAACTTTGAATACAGTCAGCTGTTAAAAAGTGGTCTTGGAACCAAAGATTTTATTGCACCAACAAGCTTTGTGTTTAAGGATGGAAGCACCTTCCGTATGGGTGACACTCTGGGAAGTGTGTCATATCTGCAGATTTTGGCACCGGAACTTACAGATAAAATGCTGGTAGAATTTCTGGATATTGATAAGGATTTAAGTGTCAATCTTCATGTACAGTCTGTGGATCAGATGAAAGCAATCAAGCTTGTAAAATCTAAGGTGACAGATATTAACCGAATGAAGATTGAGGAACAGAAAAAAGCAGTCAGAGCTGGTTATGACATGGATATCATTCCCTCCGATCTGAATACTTATGGTGGAGAAGCCAAACGACTTTTGGACGATCTGCAATCCAGAAATGAGAGAATGTTCTTGGTGACAGTTCTCTTTTTAAATACCGCAAAGACAAAGCAAAATCTGGATAATGCAATTTTGCAGACTGCAGGTATTGCACAGAAATATAATTGTGTACTCCGTAAACTGGATTATTTACAGGAAGAGGGGTTAATGAGCAGTGTACCGTTAGGGGTCAATCATGTGCCGATTAAACGAGCACTGACCACAACAAGCACTGCTATTTTTGTGCCATTTACCACACAGGAGTTGTTCATGCCGGGCGAATCCCTTTACTACGGATTGAATGCTCTTAGCAGCAATATGATCATGGTAGACCGAAAGAAATTAAAGAACCCGAACGGATTGATTCTTGGTACACCGGGTTCCGGAAAATCTTTTGCAGCAAAAAGAGAAATCACCAATGCGTTCTTCGTAACAAACGATGACATCATCATAGGAGATCCGGAAGGTGAGTACTACCCTCTTGTACATGCTCTTGGGGGACAGGTTATCCATATTTCACCAACCAGTAAGGATTATATCAACCCGATGGATATCAATATGGATTATTCCGATGATGATAATCCTCTTGGAGTGAAGTCAGACTTTGTACTCTCTCTGTGTGAATTAATCATGGGTAGTCGAGATGGTATCGAGGCAGAAGAAAAATCAGTCATTGACCGATGTCTGCCGTTGGTGTATCAAAACTACTTTGCAGATCCAAAACCAGAGAACATGCCGATTCTTGGAGATCTGTATGAATGCTTGAGAAAACAGGAAGAGCCACAGGCACAGCGTATTGCGACAGCTTTGGAAATCTATGTCAACGGTTCGCTTCGTGTATTTAATCATCAGACCAATGTGGAGCTTAATAACCGAATTGTTTGTTTTGATATCAAGGATCTTGGAAAACAGCTCAAAAAACTTGGAATGCTGATTGTTCAGGATCAGGTTTGGAACCGAGTAACCATCAACCGTGGCTCTCATAAATCCACCCGGTATTACATTGATGAGTTCCATCTGCTTCTGAAGGAGGAACAGACTGCAGCGTATTCGGTTGAAATCTGGAAGCGATTCCGTAAATGGGGAGGAATCCCAACCGGTATCACACAGAATATCAAAGATCTTCTTGCCAGCCGTGAGATTGAAAATATCTTTGAAAACAGTGATTTTATCCTGATGCTCAATCAGGCTGCCGGTGACAGACAGATCCTTGCAAAGCAGCTGAATATTTCTCCGTACCAGTTATCTTATGTGACGAATTCCGGTGAAGGTGAGGGGCTTCTGTTCTATGGAAGCACCATCATTCCATTCAAGGATAAGTTTGATAAATCTTTGAAGTTATACAGTCTGATGACAACTAAGCCGGAGGAAGTGGAAGCCCGAAAAGAATGGGAGGCTTCCCAAAAATCATGAGAAAGCTTTTTTCAGGAATCATGTTGCTACTCTCACTCTTCTGTATCTCTGTCAGTATCTACATACTGGCAGGGACGAAATTAGAAGATCATAAAAGCGATAAAGCATTTGAAGAAATCAGGGAAGTATTTGATCAGGAATATCCGGAGAATTCAAAAGATAACTCAGAGGATGAGCCAAATATCAATCCGGGTCTTCTAGAACTACATGAAAAGAATCCGGACTGTGAAGGGTGGATTCGAATTGAAGATACACACATTGATTATCCCGTCATGTATCATCCGGAAGAAAAGAATTACTACTTAAGAAAGAATTTCAATCAGGAATATGACATAAGTGGAACTCCTTTTATTTCTGAAATTTGTGATCCGAAGGATTTTGACAACCTGATTATTTACGGTCATCACATGAAAAGTGGTGCAATGTTTGCAGATCTTGATAAGTATAAGAGCGAATCCTTCTATCAGAAGCATAAAAGGATTATTTACAGCACTTTTCATGGTGATGAAATTTATGAGGTGATGGCTTGCTTTGCTGTTCCTGTCTATACAGGGAACGATTTTGCGTATTACGCATTTACTAAGGCAGAAACGCCTCTGGAATATAAAAACTTTGTTGATATTTGTATAAAGAAGTCCTATTACAACACAGGAGTCATGGCTGAATATGGGGATCAGTTACTTACCCTGTCTACTTGTGAGTACAGTCATAAAAACGGGCGGATGGTTGTAGTTGGGAAATTGATCAGAGAGGACGATTAAGTGATGAAAAAGTATTTTGATTATTATGAACATGAACCACTGATGGTAGATCGAGAAAGCCTTCATAAGGGAATTCGCACGATGCTGGCAGAAGAAAATCTTCTGGAATGCCAGAGAGCTTATCTGCAGCTGATTGAGGATTTGCATACCAGTCTTGCTTCAATCTATGAGCTGTATGACCGAATGAAGGAAAAAGAGTTGCTCATCAGCAAGGAAGAACTTGCGGAAATGGAACATATCGCAAAGAAAAATGAGAAAACATTGGAAGTATGGGAGCGGCATCTTCTCAGAAGTTCATTCTGCAGTGGAGAGAGCTGCTTTTAATTTGCCTGTTTTGGAGAGGAGGTGAAAGGATAAATGGCAGGACAGGAATATACGGGGAAAGATAAAATCGTTCAGAAGATGTCCAGAGACGGGCTAACAGAAGAAAACCTGCATGAAGGTACGTCAAAACGAAATAAAAAATATCAAAATACGAAAGATCTGATCCGGGAGCCCCCGTCCAGAGCTGCTCCGTCAGAAGAACCTTTCACGGAAGAAGAATCAGTGATAGAAAAAAAGACTTCCCGTAATAATTCTTCTTATCGAAAAAAGCTTCATGCTCACGAAGGTATTCCCAAGGAAGAAAGCCTCGAAAGCAAAGAAGCGATTCAAAAGAAAAGACAGAGAAAAAGGCTCACTGAGGAACAAAAGAAAGTTTCGAAGTTATCGTTTGACGATGAAGGTGGCATGATTGCCGGTGCCGGAACAAGTTTCGGAAAGAAAGCTGCTGGAATTGGTGGTGCTGCAGTCGGTGCATATGTACATGAAAAACTGCATCATGCAGAGGATGACAATGTGGGATTAGAAGGTGCCCATGCGAGTGAAATTGCTGTGGAAGAAGCTACCAGAAGCCTTCGCAGTGCACAGATCAGAATGAATCGAACCTCTGGCAGACTGGCAAAGAAAGGGTATCGTGAAACAGAATCTCCAACAAGTGGACGTTTAACGTTTGAAGAGATGGAGAAGTCAGTCAGGGAATCTGCAAAAGAAACGGCAAAGAAAAAAGTGTGGAATCGATTCTGGCAAAGAAAAAGATATAAGGATTCTTATATTGCAGCCAAAAAAGGGGAAAAAGGGATGGATACTGTCAGTGGTGCTGCTACTGCTGTTACAGAGTCTTTCACAGAAAAAGCGAAAAGAGCAACCGCAGAAATATTCCGTAAGAACAAGGCGATCTTTATTGGAATAGGTGTGTTTGCTCTTTTATTTATGCTCATCTCTACTTCCCTTACCAGCTGTTCAGCGTCTATTCAAGGAGCTGGCTCATTGATTGGCATGACAACTTATCCAAGTACAGATGATGATATCCACTCTGCCGAAAATGCTTACAAAGCATTGGAGAATGCACTGAACCGGCAAGTCAATAACATCGAATCCAGATATCCTGACTATGACGAGTATCGCTACAACATTGATGAGATCTCCCATAATCCTTATCATCTGATTTCGTTTCTTACCGTGAAATATGGTGAATTCAAATATGCGGATGTAGAGGATGTGATTCAGGAATTGTTTGAAGCGCAGTATGGCATGGATGTGGAAGGCAAAACAGAGACAGTCACAGAGACCAGAACGGTACGGGTTGGTGAATCTCTGGGACAAGTTGTGACCAGCGGATATTGTAACTGCTCCATCTGCTGTGGCAGATGGTCTGGTGGTCCAACTGCCAGTGGAGTCATGCCAAGAGCCAATCATACCATTGCAGTAGATGCAACGAATCCTACCGTACCAATGGGAACTCGGATCGTCATGAACGGTGTGGAATACACTGTGGAGGATACCGGTGCTTTTGCAAGATATGGAGTGGATTTTGATGTTTATTATGATTCGCATGCTGCAGCATCTGCCCATGGACATCAGACATGGGAAGCATTCCTTGCGGATGATAATGGAAGCCGGGAAGTCACAGTTACAAATACCACAACGAAGAAGATTCTTTCAGTGACTCTGACTAATAAAGGATTTGATGCCATTGCCAGAGCGAATCTGGATGAAGAAGAACTGATTCTCTATAACGCATTAAATACCACCTACGGAAACAGAGATTATCTATTTGACCTTCGGACGATTTCAGGCGGCAGTGGCGGCATGAGCTATGACATTCCACCGGAGGCATTGTCGGATCAAAGATTTGCGAACATGATCCGTGAAGCAGAGAAATATCTTGGTTATCCATATGTCTGGGGCGGGGCATCCCCATCTACAAGTTTTGATTGCTCTGGATTTGTGTCCTGGGTGATTAATCACTGCGGCAATGGATGGAACTATGGTCGCAGGACTGCAGAAGGGCTTCGTGGAATCTGTACTTATGTACCGCCAAATCAGGCGAAACCGGGAGATCTGATCTTCTTTGAGAAAACTTATAACACATCAGGAGCCAGTCATGTAGGAATTTATGTTGGAAATGGAATGATGATCCATTGTGGAAATCCTATCCAGTATGCCAACATCAATTCTTCCTACTGGCAGCAACATTTTTTATGCTTCGGACGTCTGCCTTAAGGCGTTCCGGAGCTTTGAAGGAAGGTGAACAAATTGAACAGGCGAATCAAGCGATATCTTGAAGAGATTGATAAAACAGAGCGAAAGATTGCAGAGCTGCAGCAATATCTCAAAGGCGTTCAATCTGCACTAAAGCAGGAAGAAAATAATGAGATGATCAAAAGTATTCGTGGTATGAAACTAAGCAGCAAGGAACTCTTTGACCTGCTCAATGGTATTCAGGATGGAAGCGTTCGTTTTCAGGTAGATGGAGATTCTGAGGAAAACATCCCCGTAGAAGAATCATCCGATGAGATGAGAGAAAGAGAGGATAACAATTATGGTGAAGATCAAGAGGATGAATAAAATGCTGGCTGTTCTTTTTTTATCGGCAAGCATGATTTTCGCAACAGGTACTACTGCTTTTGCTTATGTGGATGAATCTGCAGAAGCAAGCAAAACAGAAACTGTGGAAACAGAGAAAACGGATAAAGATACTGTTGTGGAAGAAAACCAGATCAATACGGAGGAGCCATTCTCCGTTCCGGGAAATGCTCAGGTTCAGGATGATATCACAAACAGTAAGAATAAGGAATTTCTTACTATCACAACGAAGAATAATAATACCTTCTATGTGATCATTGACCGATCTGCAAATGTGGATAACGTGTATATGTTGTCTCAGATTGATGAAAATGATCTGAAGGAATTCTTAGAGGAAGATACTTCTGCATCTACTATCGTGGATGTAACACCAGAGGTTGTGATTGATGAGAATACACATTCAGAGCAGACGGAACAACCTGTGACAGAGAGTCCGGAAAAAGAAGGGACTGCTTCTAATCTGGGAGCACTTGTAGCAATCTTCGCAGCAGCAATCCTTGGTGTAGGTGCTTATGGATATATAAAATTCATCAAGCCAAAAAAAGATGAGGATGAGGGTGATGACGAAGGTATCGAGATGATTGGTGAATCCGATTCATTTGAAGAGGATCAGGAATCCGAAGATTTCGATAATTAAAATTGTGCCACTGAGGGGATAGACAGTGGCATTGATATAGATATTTTGGACCGGTTGCAGATTCTGTAGCCGGTCTTTTTGGAGGTAAGACATGTATTTAGTAATTGCAGAAAAACCGAGTGTGGCGAGAAGTATTGCACAGGTGATCGGTGCGAATGAACGAAAAGAGGGTTATCTGGAAGGGGATGACTGTATTGTGAGTTGGTGCTTAGGTCATCTTGCCGGATATGCTTATCCGGAACGATACGATGAACGCTACAAAAACTGGAACTTTGAGGATCTTCCCATTATTCCAACTTCCTGGAAGGTGGAAGTATCTAAAGACAAAAAGGACCAGTTTTATATTTTAAAACAGCTATTGAATCAGCCGGGAATGGACTATGTGGTAAATGCCTGCGATGCAGGTCGTGAAGGAGAACTTATCTTCAAGCATGTCTATGACTTGTCCAGAAGCAAACTGCCGGTAAAGCGTCTGTGGATCAGTTCTCTGGAAGATTCTGCTATTCTGGATGGATTTGAACATCTGAAAGATGGCGAAGAATATCGTAATTTGGCGAATGCTGCTGTATGCAGATCTCAAGCAGACTGGCTGATCGGTATGAACGCAACAAGAGCTTTCACTTCAAAATATTATAAGAGGCTTACTGTGGGGCGTGTGCAGACACCGACTTTAGCCATGCTGGTTGAGAGAGACAATCAGATTAAAAACTTTAAAAAACAAAAGTATTTCAACGTGGAACTGGACTGTGATGGTATGAAAGCAGTCAGAGAAAAAATCTTTGATGAACGAGAATCGGATCAGTTGCTTTGTAAATGTGACGGGAAAGATGCATCAGTCGTATCCCTATCGGAGAAAGAAAAACGTGTCAAACCACCAAGACTGTATGATCTTACTTCTCTTCAGAGAGATGCAAACCGTATCTATGGTATGACAGCAAAGCAGACACTGGATGCAGCACAATCCCTGTATGAAGCAAAGCTGATTACTTATCCAAGAACAGACAGCCAGTATTTGACAGAGGATATGGAAAGCACAGGAAAAAGTGTGGTTCGTAGAATTCATGAAGTATATCAGGTTCTTGGTCCATTTGAGGAACCAACAAAACCAGATATGAAGAAAGTCATGAATAATGCCAAAGTATCGGATCATCATGCCATTATTCCAACGATGGAGCTGGATGGCAATGTGATTCGTGATTTGAAAGAATCTGAGGAAATGATTTTATTCATGGTAGCGATCCGGCTTTTAGCAGCTACGGATGCAGAGCATATCTTTACGGAGATTCATGCCAATGTGATTTGTGAAGGCGAGCATTTTTCAGCCGGTGGTAAAAAAATCAAACAGCATGGCTGGAAGCTGTATGAAGAATGTTTTAAAAACAAAGATCGTCTTGCCATACAGGATATGGATGCTGTCGGTAAAGAAGAATTTCCGAATGTTACAGAGGGTAAAACCTATTACAAGGTCACTGCAGAGAAAACAGAGCATTTTACTTCTCCACCAAAAGCATTTAATGAGGATCTTTTGCTTCATGCGATGGAAACAGCTGGGAACAGAGAATTCGATGAAGATACCGAGAAAAAAGGACTTGGTACTCCTGCGACCCGTGCCGGAATCATCGAAAAACTTGTCTCTGATAAATACATCGTAAGAAAAGGAAAAATGCTCACTGTCACAGAGGATGGCAAGGCGTTGATCAGTGTGATGCCGGAGTGCTTACAATCTGCCAGTATGACTGCAGAGTGGGAAAACCAGCTTTTGCAAATGGAAAAAGGACAGATGGATCCAGAGATGTTTCTTCGGGGAATCTGCAATTTGTTATCCGTGATCTTAAATGGTCTGGAAGAACTTCCACCGGAAGAGACAACCCGATTTTCCAATCACAAGAGCATTGGAAACTGTCCAATCTGTGGCAATCCTGTGTTTGAGGGAAAGAAGAACTTCTATTGCTCCAACCGGGAATGCAGATTTTCTCTCTGGAAGGAAAATCGGTATCTAGAAACGATGAAAAAGACCATAGATACTGCAACAGCAGTGGCGCTTCTAGCACATGGAAGAGCCCATATGAAGGACTTGTATTCCAGAAAAAAGGATATGTATTTCGAAGCAGATTTGTTGGTGGAGTTCAAGGATGGAAGGGCAAATTTCTCTTTAGAATTCCCAAAGAATAGTAACTCAAAAACAAAGAAATAAAAGAAAGAACGAGGTAGTATTATGGATTTTAAATCTTTTACAGAATCAATTCAGGATATGATCAAGGAATTTCTTCCTAGTGATTTTAAAGACGCAACAGTGGAGCTCGTACAGCATAAAAAGCTGAATGAGCAGTATACAGGACTTACAGTACGGAAAGAAAATCAGGTGGCAGTGCCTACCATCAATCTGGAAGCACTCTATGAGGCTTACGATTCCGATCACATTTCCCTGGTTGAGGCGGTAACACAGGCTGCAGCTATGGTTCAGATGCAGCCAGAAGGCTTTGAGGTGGATTCCTTACGCATCACGGATTATGATACTACAAAGCATAAGCTTTTCATCCGAGTAAGCAATGCAGAGAAAAATCAGGAAATGTTGCAGAATGTCCCACATATGCTTCGTGAGGATTTAGCGATTACATATCATATCGCTGTCAGCATGGACGACGACGCAGGCATTGCTTCTACCATAGTCAACAATCACCTGATGAATATGTATGGTATTACACAGGAACAGCTTCATGAAGATGCGATGAAAAGCTCTCCGATTCTCTTTCCAGCTACGGTTGCTTCTATGGGCGAGGTCATGAAACGTATCATGATGGATGATATGAAAGAAGCTGGTATGGATCAGGAGACAATGGATGCTCTGATACAGGATATGCCAATGGTTGAAGACTCTGTCATGACTGTAATCACCAACGTGCAGGGTATTAATGGTGCAGCAGCTCTCTTCTATCCGGATCAAATGGATAAAATTGCAGAAGGATTAGGTGGAGATTATTTTATTCTCCCATCATCTGTGCATGAAACTTTGGTTGTCCCGGATGATGGAAAGATGTCATTCCTTGAGCTTCGCAGTATGGTGACGGAAATCAATGCGACACAGGTACGCCCATCGGAACGTCTTACGGATGAGGTATATCATTATGATTCCAAAGACAAAGTATTCGAAAAAGCAGACACCTTTGATGCTCGCCAGAAGGCAAAAGCAAAACAGCAAGAAAAGGATGTTTCCAATAAGGATCAGAATCTTGGAAATGCTGTGAAAACACCTAAGAAACATAAGAGTAACGATATGTCACTCTAATACTTGTGCCTCCGTTTGGGTTTGTCCAGACGGAGGTTCTTTTTTTGGAGGAAAACAATGCAGGAAAGAAAAGATACAATTACTTTTGATGATTTAAAAGAAAAGATCAATGAAATGGAATCTGAAGAATTCATCATAGAAGTGCCACTTGGAGGTGATACGGATGGCAGAGAATAATACACCAAGGATTCACGATGAAAAGAGGGAAAATGTGCTGCCACAAGTTGCAATCCGAATGATACAGGAAAGACCGTTGATCAGCACCGAAAAGATGGATTCTCCAAAAGCAGCGATCCATGTCATGAGCGAGTTCCTAAGTCAAATGGACCGGGAACTTGTTTGTGTAGTGAATCTGCAAAGCGATATGAAACCAATCAATATGAACATCGTAAGCATGGGAGCTTTGAGTGAGTCATTGGTTCATCCAAGGGAAATGATGAAGTCAGCGATTTTATCCAATGCACATTCCTTTATGATGATCCATAATCATCCGTCAGGGAATCTGGTTCCTTCAAAAGACGATGTTCTAGTGACAGATCGCATGCATCAGGTTGGAGAACTTTTGGGAATTCAAATGGTGGATCACATCATAACCGGTAGAGGAAATGAGTATTATTCGTTTCATGAGAAAGATACAATTCCTACTTCCCAGAATCATTTTACAAGCGATATCGATCAGCTGCAGATTGGAAAAAAAGTAGCTGAGGAACAGACAGGATATTCAACAGAATCCAACCCGGTCAAAAATGACCGTGTTCAAACAACTGCCCTGCCGGTTCAGGGAAAAGATATGAATAGCATCATGCAGTCATTAGAGATGGGTGTGCAGAATTTCTTAGAAGGTGATCAGGAACGTTACAAGGAATTTCTGAAGGTCATGACAAAGTTCCACAATTACTCCGTAAACAACACACTTCTCATTGCTATGCAGAGACCAGATGCCACACTCTGTAATTCATATAAACGATGGCAGTCTCTTGGCAGGCAGGTAAAACGAGGGGAAAAAGGAATCACGATCATTGCTCCGGCACCCGTGAAAACTAAACAGACAAGAGAACGAAAGGACCAGTATCAGCAACCGGTGATCGGTGAAGATGGACAACCGGAACTGGAAGAGGTGGAGGTTGTTATCCCAAGATTCAGACCAACTACCGTATTTGCTTATGAGCAAACAGAGGGAGAACCACTGCCCTTTCTTGTGCCAGAGGAGCTGACAGCCAGTGTTGAGAATTATGAAATATTCATGGAAGCAATCACCAGAGTATCCACAGTACCGATTCGATTCGATGAGATTACGAATGGAGCAAAAGGATATTACAACAATGCGACAAAAGAAATTGTTATCAATAAAGGCATGAGCGAGAGCCAGACCATGAAAACTGCAATTCATGAATGTGCCCACAGTCTTCTTCATGATAAAGACATTATGATGTCGAATCATGTCGAAAAAGACCGTATGACAAAAGAAATTGAAGCCTTATACTCAGCATTCCAAAATGTTAATCATTTTAAAGAATGCTGAGAAATAAGACGTTTTACTACTAAAAGATGAGCATTATTCGTTAGCGTAATCCACAAAG
>NZ_JBQKLL010000023.1:0-54278 GCF_052116245.1 Blautia sp. Sow4_E7 | reverse complement strand
TGGTGTACCGGTTAGACTGCCAAGTCTACGGCCGGGTAGCCAAGTCCGGAAGGGATAAACGCTGAAGGCATCTAAGCGTGAAGCCCCCCTCAAGATGAGATGTCCCATTCGTTAAGAAGTAAACCCCCTTGAAGACGACGAGGTAGATAGGGCAGAGGTGAAAGTGCAGTAATGCATGGAGCTGACTGTTACTAATAGGGCGAGGGCTTGACCAATAATCGCAAGGTTTAAAATTGATTCTTGACAAATTTCCGACAAGGATGTAACATGTATGTAGTTTTGAAGGTGCAAACCTTTATATTCCTCCTTAGCTCAGTCGGTAGAGCATTCGGCTGTTAACCGAAGTGTCGTTGGTTCGAGTCCAACAGGGGGAGTTTTTTATGGAAACATTCGGCTCCATGGTCAAGCGGTTAAGACACCGCCCTTTCACGGCGGTAACAGGGGTTCAAATCCCCTTGGAGTCATTGAAAAATTAAATAAAATGGCAATTTGGTGTGGCTTTACTCTGACCTTTGGTGTATAATACAATTTATAAGTATTGTGCCGATGTGGCTCAATTGGCAGAGCAGCTGATTTGTAATCAGCAGGTTATCGGTTCGAGTCCGATCATCGGCTTTTTGGACCTTTAGCTCAGTTGGTTAGAGCAACCGGCTCATAACCGGTCGGTCCTGGGTTCGAGTCCCTGAAGGTCCATTTTATTTAATATTTTCCTGGCCCGGTGGCTCAGTTGGTTGGAGCGCCGCCCTGTCACGGCGGAGGTCGAGAGTTCGAGTCTCTTCCGGGTCGCTGCTGTTTTTAACAGCTAATTAAATATCTTTTCTTTTATGGGATCTTAGCTCAGCTGGGAGAGCATCTGCCTTACAAGCAGAGGGTCATAGGTTCGAGCCCTATAGGTCCCATATGCCGCAGTGGCGGAACTGGCAGACGCCCGGGACTTAAAATCCCGTGGGTAGTGATACCCGTACCGGTTCGATTCCGGTCTGCGGCATGATTAAAGCCCTTGAGTTTTCAAGGGTTTTTTTGTTGTATGTTGCATTTCGTGTTGCATAAAAATGCCAGCAGATAAGCTCTGCTGGCAGGAAATAAAAATTCTAATTTATCAATTGTCTATTTCTATTAAATGTGATCTGCATGATTAAAAAAATCTTCCGGAGAAATATTCAGGATTTTAGAAAGTCCATAAAGCTTGATATCCGTAACGGTTCGACTCTGATCCTCAATCCGTGAAATGGAACCGCGGCAAATGTAGATGGCCATAGTCTCAAGCTTGGCAGACAATTCCTGCTGGCTCATTTTCTTCTTCAGACGCTTTTCCCGAATAATCGGCCCCACTAAATTTTTCTTCTCATTTTCTATAATTCGTGCCATAAACAATACTCTCCTTGTCTTGACATAAGACAATTCAATGATATATTATAAAAAAAGAAAGCATGTCCTATGATAGGACAATATATGTCTATGAGTGAAATAATATGACAGTATAATATAAAAAAATTTGAAGATGACACATTATGTCCATGTAAGTTTTTATAATAAAAGAAAAACTTGGGAGATTTCAGAAAAATATGGAGAGTTTAATTGATAGTAAAGCGGAACGTATATTATCCATTTATGCACAGCTAAAAGACGGCAAACTGGTCTTCAAATCTAAAGAAAGTGCAAAGTATGGAGTTACCCCCAGAACGATCCAGAGGGACATTGTGGACATTCAATGTTTTTTGCAAAATCAAGGAAATGAAACAGGAGAAGCACAGGAAATCGTATTCGATCGGAAATCCGGTGGATACAGAATGGAAACCAAGTACGAGACTAACCTGGATCAGAAAGAACTTCTGGCAGTCTGTAAAGTCCTGCTAGAAAGTCGGTCTCTTGTAAAAGATGAAATGTTTCCCATTATTAATAAACTGATTCGTTCCTGCAGTAATGAAGAGGAAAAGAACTCTTTAAAAAATTTCATTAACAATGAAATGTATCATTATACAGAACTACAGCACCATGAAAAGCTATTGGACAGAATATGGCTTTTGGAAAAGGCAGTAAAAGAGCAGCATTACATAGAAATTCAATACAAGAAATTAAAAGGGGGAGAAATTGTTTCAAGAAAAGTAAAACCGGTAGGCGTCATGTTCTCCGAGTTTTACTACTACCTGACGGCCTACATAGAAGGCATCGACGGCCAGTCCGCCTTCCAAAATCCCGACGACACCTACCCCACCATCTACCGAATTGACCGCCTCCAGACTATAAAAGTCCTAAAAGGCCGCTTCGCCGTTCCCTATACCAACCGCTTCGAAGAAGGCGAATTCCGGAAACGGGTTCAGTTTATGTATGGAGGAAAGCTGCGGAAATTGAAACTGAAATGCAAAACGCAAAGTCTGGAAGCAGTACTGGATAGATTTCCAACGGCGAAGGTTATTAAGAAGGATATGGATGGGTACGTTGTTCAGGCAGAAGTATTTGGGGATGGAGTTGATATGTGGTTACGTGGGCAGATGAATTTTATTGAGGTGTTAGTAAGTGACTGACAAAATACTATAGAGAAAATGGTAACTTTTATATGAATCAGAAAAATGCAAATAGGAATATGAAAACTAAAAGAAATGATAATGAGAAAATTTCTTCAAAAGCTCTTATCTCACACGATTTTTTTCCAGAAAGTATTTCAATAAATGAAAACAAGGTTTTTCCAATGGTTGTAATGGCTACTATGTCTAGTGGAAAAAGTACGCTGATTAATTCTTTACTAGGCCAAGATATATTACCGAGTAGAAATGCAGCCTGTACAGCAAAGAAATATGCAATTCTCGATGATGATCAGGAAAATAGTACGAAAATATACGTTACATATAAGAACGGCAATATAGAGGTTATGGAAGAGAATATTGCAGAAGAATTAGATAAAGCTATAGTAAGTTTGACACATGTTTGCCAAAAGAGTTGCGAAACGCTTCAGACACAGAACAATTTAAATATCGTACGGAAAAATTGAAGCAAAAAATAGAAAGAAATCCTGAATTTGCAAAGCAGTTTACCCCAAGACAGTTGGAACAGATTAAAGCAGGTGCACCAAGAATATCTGGTTTGACATGGCATCATAATGAACGTCCTGGAAAAATGCAATTGGTTAATTCAGCCGAGCATGAAAGATGTAGACACACTGGCGGACGTAGCATTTGGGGTGGTGGTTCAGATTGCAGGTGAGGAGGCTAATATGGGCATTGTTTGGAAATATAAAATTGATTTGGTGGACGAAAATGTATTTTCAGAAATTGAAAAGAGTAGAGAAATTAAAATTCCTGATGAAATGAAAAAGCTTATTATTGAAGGAAATGCAGCCACTCCTGAGAAAGATAATTTCATGGTTGGAGATACAGAGAGAGTGCTTGGGGCAATTTTATCTTTTAATAAGAATGAAAACGACACGGATACAGTATATACTGTACTGGAGATAATTTCAGATAAAAATTTGTTGCCATTTGCAATTGATTCTTTTGGAAATTACATTTGTTTAGCTATGGACTCTGATGAAATTGTATTTTGGAATCATGAAACAGGGAATACAACTTCAACGGGAAAGAAACTGAATGCTTTTTTGGAAAGTTTATATTAGTGAGAGACAGTAACAAGTTACATTATTTTTTGATATCAAAATAGTCGAATCTGGATTTGGGTATGAAAAAATGGTATTATATTTATAATTTTATAAACTACCAAAATCGGAGGATACAAATATGGACATCAACATGCAAAACCGCAACAAAGTACTCGCCCAAACCGTAATCAAAGGTCTGGAATCCAGAAATATGTCTGGCTACTACGCAGCAGACAAGGAAGCTGCCGTAAAGCAGGCTTTGGATTTGATTCCGGAGGGCAGCAGTATTGCTATGGGTGGCTGCACAAGTGTACATGAGATTGGATTGATTAAAGCATTAGAGGACGGCAATTATAACTACATTAACCGTGAGAAGCTGTCCCCGAGAGAGGGGCTTCTGGCAGCGTATGATGCGGACGTATTTCTTTCCAGTGCCAATGCCATTACCAGTGACGGCGTTATGGTGAATATCGATGGAAATTCTAACCGGGTTTCCTGTATTGCACAGGGACCGAAGAAGGTGGTTTTCATTGTGGGAATGAACAAGGTCTGTTCGGATCTGGATGCTGCTATGAAGCGGGCAAGAAATGTGGCGGCTCCGGCGAATGCGCAGAGATTTGAGGTGAAGACACCTTGCAAAACCACAGGAAAATGTTTTGACTGCAAATCACCGGATACGATTTGCTGTCAGTTTCTGATTACACGATATTCCCGTCATAAAGATAGAATACATGTGATTCTTGTAAATGATACTCTTGGATTTTAAACGAGGGGATTAATTGGAAACTGAAAAGAGATTTACATAACATAAAAAGAAACTTATAAAAGTACATATTACATGTTGAGTAACAACATTATTAGGATTTTTATATTGCATGAAAAAAGACCAGAGCCAGTCAGCTATGAAGCTGCCACTCTGGTCTTCCAATATTTTTGGCAAGCAAAAGTTTATCCTTGCATGCGACCTTGGTGATTGCCGTGAAGACGAGTAAAATTCGCAGGGCGCGGTTGGTCTCGTCTATAGGGCGCCGCCTGAAAGAACAAAATTTTTATTTATCCGCCCCATAATACCTGTCGCTGCCAAATCCCAGGATCAGCATAAAGATCGGCTGTAAGAAAATCAGACCGATGGCGAAGCCGATTCCGCGGCCGAAGGCCCGGGCCAGTTTTACACTGTACATAATTCCGATAATTCCTGTAATAATCCGGATCAGGGAAACGATCATGAGGAGCATTGTGCTGTCTCCGGCTGGATTGGCGTAGTTCTGGATCCAGGAAGCTACCAGGCCAAGGATGAACATCAGCCAGAAATATCCGGTCTGCCAGGCAATTTTGTAGGAAATATAATCTCCGTATACCGGAATGATACTTTTCCATCCGGCTTCCCCTGCTTTTGTAAAAATTCTCCAGTTAGCGACAATCTGAAGAATCCACCAGGTGAAAGCAAACATTACATAGATTCCGCCTAGAAACATCAAGCTGCTGATTGCAAGAAATCCCATACTTTAACTCTCCTTCCCGTTTGTGCATTAGAAATAATTGCAATTGTGTCAGAGCACTGGTAACTTTTCCCAGTAGATGCTCTTATGGGATAATTAAAGCATATTCTTATATACCTGTCAATGAACTGTTGAGGGCGCGATAAAGGAAAAATAGGGAAAGTTCGCGTGAAATTTTAGAAATAGCTATATTGAGAAAAATATTTTCCAATGAGATTACTGCGTACAGAGGATTGGAGCAGAATTAAAATGTCAAAAAATAACACCCAACAAATTCCACCTTTCTATAGACTTATCCCCCATATAATGTTACCGTTGTAAACGGAGAACGTAAAAGAAAACTTAAACCACAGGAGGAAATTTTCAATATGAAAAAAGCTACATTATTTGTAGCAACAGCTGCCCTGTTAGGCACAATCTGGGTATCTGGAGCGACTGTTTTTGCAGAGGCAGATACATTTCCGGTTACCGTAACAGATGATTTTGGAAACGAAGTTACACTGGAGAAAGTACCGGAGAGCATTGTATCCCTGGCACCAGTGAATACCGAGATTTTGTTTGCTATTGGGGCAGGAGATTCCGTAACAGGAAGAACCGATTACTGTAATTATCCGGAAGAAGCTGCAGATGTAGATTCGATCGGAACATACACAGAGCCAAACCTGGAGCTGATCTTATCCAAATCCCCAGACCTGGTTGTTGCATCCAGCTACATTGATGACAGCATCCGCCAGCAGCTGGAGGAGAACGGAACCGCAATTTTTGTAACAAATGCCAACGACCTTGAGGGCGCTGAGTACGACCTTGAGACACTTGGCAAACTGATCGGTCATGAGGCTGACGCAGAAGAAGTTGTGAAAAATATGGAAGACCAGCTGGCTGATCTGAATGCAGAGCTTGAGAATGTTGAGACTGAAAAGAGCGCATTTATCGATCTTGGAAGCCTTTACAGTGCAGGTCCAGACTCACTTCTGGACAATTCCATGAAGCTTATTAAAGTAACAAATGTGGCAGCTGACGCTGACAGTGCATGGCCGCAGCTGAGCGCAGAAGCTGTTGTTGAGGCAAACCCGGACGTATACATTTCCCTGTTTCCTACACTTGAGGATGTAAAAGCCACAGCAGGTAATTCAGAGTGGGGGCAATTTTTTGCCCCTACTTTTATAAAGAAAATTTCTTAAATATTATTGTTCACTATGCGGTCAGTAACCGCTTCGCGATGGACAGAAATCACGCATTCGCATGATTTCGTGCCGAGATTCTTGGGGGGGGCGGTGAACTTTGTTCACAACAAAAACACCTCGCAGAATATATTGCAAGTAAACAGTAACTCTTAAGCCCACAAAATATGCTAGAAGATAAGTCCATATCAGGCTGGGGACATTCTGAAATATCTGTTCTGAACAAAAAGCAGGAAAAAGTATGAAAAATAAAAAACGAAAAACCGGTTACCTCATCCTTGCGATCCTCCTATGTCTCATGATTGTATGGCTGTGCACGATCACCGGTGCGGCGTCGGTGTCTGTGGAAGATGCCAACCGCATTTTACTGAACAAACTGTTTCATCTGAATGTAAGTCTGGAGGAAATTTCCCAGAGAAATATTACCATTATCTGGAACATCCGATTTCCACGGATTATTCTTGGTTTTATTGCAGGAGCTGCGCTGGCAGTTAGTGGAGCAGGATATCAGGGAATTTTCAAAAATCCAATGGCAGATCCCTTTGTATTGGGAGTATCCTCAGGCGCGGCTTTGGGGGCAGCAATCGGAATTGTATGTCATTTTACATTTCGCATAGGAGTCTTTAACAGCACTATGCTGCTGGCTTTTGTAGGTTCTTTCGCAGCATTGATCCTGGTGTATAGCATTTCGCGTGTAGGCAGGAAAGCGCCGGTAGCTACTTTGCTTCTGTCAGGTGTGGCGATCAACTCTACACTTTCTGCGTTGATGTCCTTTCTTATGATGATGAATAAGCAGAGCATGGATCAGATCATTTTCTGGACAATGGGAACTTTGAATGGAAAAGGCTGGAACCAGATCAAGGCAGTGCTGCCGTGGGTGATCATAGGATTGACCGTTATGCTTCTTTCCAGTCGGGAACTTGATATTATGTTAACTGGAGAAGATACGGCCACACAGCTGGGGGTGAACATTGAATTTGTGAAAAGAAAAATTCTTTTTGCCTCCAGTCTGCTTACGGCGTCGGTGATCTCAGTGACAGGGATCATAGGCTTTGTAGGGCTGGTAGTTCCTCATGTGGTGCGGCTTTTTACAGGGCCGAAGCATCGGAAATTGCTGCCTGTTTCCCTGATTTTTGGCGGGGCATTTATGGTAATCTGTGATACACTGTCAAGAAGTCTGACCACGTCAGAGATCCCGGTGGGAATTATCACATCCATTTGCGGCGGTCCATTTTTCCTCTATTTACTTCGAAAATCCAAAAAAGGCGGTGGGGTTGCATGAGTGATGAAAATAAAGTGATGCTTTCTTTTTCCCACACAGCAGTTGGATATGGGGAAAAGCTGGTACTAAGCGATGTCTGCTTTCAGGTGACCAAAGGGGAGTATGTGGCGTTGATCGGTTCCAACGGTACAGGAAAATCCACGCTGATCAAGTGTGTGTCCGGTCTGCTTCCCCTTGCTGGCGACGAGATCGAGATCTGTGGGAAAAACAGCAGAAAGCTAAAGGCAAAGGAGAGAGCCCGGCTGGTGGCTGTAGTTCCACAGTCCTATTATGTGGACTATGATTTTACAGTGGAAGACATTGTGATGATGGGACGTAATCCGTACATTGATTTTCGCCATCGGGAAAGTAAGGAAGACAGGGAGATCGCGGAGCGGGCCATGAAGCTGACCCAGACGGATGTGTTCCGGGACAGGCCATACAATGAGCTTAGCGGCGGTGAGCGGCAGCGGGTAATTCTGGCGCGTGCTATCACCCAGCAGCCGGAGATCATTTTGCTGGATGAACCAACTTCTGCATTGGATCTTCACCACCAGATCGAGGTGATGGAACTGATCCGTGAGTTGAATGAGAAAGAACACATCACAGTAGTGGCAGTTCTTCACGACATCAATCTGGCATCCAGATTCTGCAGCCGAATCGTGATTTTGAAAGATGGAAAAGTAAAAGCGGATGGAACTCCCCAGGAAATTGTGAACCGGGAAGAAATGGAAGCTCTTTACAACATGAAGCTTCTGGTGAAGAATAATCCCCTGCTTGAGAAGCCTGAAATCATTCCAATCCGGGTTATGGACGAGACACAGGCGGTGAAGCCTCTTCGGATCCATGTGATCTGCGGGGAAAAAGGCGGCGTCCGTCTTCTGGAGCAGCTTGTCAATATGGGGCACCATGTAAGTGCCGGAGTTTTGAACCTGGGGAGTGATGACGATGAAATCTGCCGTTATCTGGAAATTCCCCGGATCGAGATCGGCGCCTTCCAGCCGGTGCGCCCGGAGGACCAGGAACGAAACCTGCAGATGATGGAAGCTGCGGATGTGGTGATCGTGGCAGATATACCTTTCGGGGAGGCAAATATCCGCAATCTGGATGGCCTGGAGAATATAAAAGGCGAACTTTATATAAATGAAAATATAAAGAATCAGGACTTTACGGGCGGTAAGCTTGAAAAGAGACTGGAAGAAATCCGGAAGATAAAAGAAATCAAATTTTATGGACATTTTACGGATAAAATGATAACGGAGAAGTTCAAATGAAATACATCAGTCATCTAATTCCAGATGAGGAAATGAAAGGTTTTATAGAAAAATATAACGCGGGTGTGGAAAGCATTGATTTTTCCATTTCAGACAACCTGGATCATCTGTCAAAGTCTATTAAACGGTACAGTGAAAAGATGAAATACATGGGAACGGATCAGCTGATCCTTCACGGACCTTTTCTGGATGTGAATCCCTGCGCTTACGACAGTCTGGTGAGAGAGGCAACTATGACCCGTTTTTTCCAGTGTTATGAGGCTGGTCTGGAACTGGGGGCAAAGAAGATCGTTTTCCATTCTGGAATGAACCCTTATGTGTACTATAAGGAGAGCTGGGCAGAGCATGTGGCGTTGTTCTGGCAGGAATTTATGGAGGACAGACGGGAAATAGAGGTAGTTCTGGAAAACGTTTTCGATAATGACTGGGAGCTGCTGCTGGATGTTTACAGACAGGTAGATCAGCCGAATTTCGAGCTTTGCCTGGATATCGGACATGCCCATTGCTATTCCAGCGTAGAGGTTCTGGAATGGGCGAAAAAACTGGCTCCCTATGTAACACATGTGCATGTTCATGATAACAGCGGGAATCGGGACGCCCATGTGGGACTAGGAAAAGGAAACCTTCCGTGGCAGGAAGTACTGGCGTATCTGCCGGAAAATGAGGCGCGGACCTGGACGGTTGAGTGTATGAGGGCGGAGGATGTGGCGGCTTGTTTGTCAAAGTTGTAAATGATAGTAGAAAGTTTTCCAGCCGTTTTTGTCGAATTATAGAGGAAAGTGTCGGACGATTTTTGTTGCAAAATCCTGGTATAAAACGTAGAATAATGACGGAAAGTGTGAAAAAATAAGAGAATTACTGTAACTCCAAAACAGAAGGAAACTGCCAAAAACAGAGTGGCGGTTTCGGGAAAACGTTACCAATGAACTATGAATTATGAATACATATCAGGAGGAAAACGATAATGGAAATGACAACAAGAATGATCATGCTTCAGAACATTGAGAAAATGGTGATGGAGCAGCAGAGAGTGGACGAAAATGACTCTTACATCAAACAGGACAATGAGGACCTGAAATACCTGGAAGCCAGGTACGATCAGCTTCAGCTGCCTCATACTGTGAAGCGGGTGATCGACGATTATATTGCATGCCTGCAGACCAGAGATGAGCGCTATTCCGATCTGGCTTATGCAGCTGGGATCAAGGATACCATAGATCTTTTGCAGGGAATGGGAATGCTGGCCGCTATGTGATCAGACCAGCATTTTATCCAGGCATTCCACGATCAGGCGGACATTCTTCAACGCGCCTAAAGTGTCGCCTTTCTGTTCCAGAGAATGATTGCAGCCTTCGAAGATCCCGCCTGTTTTGTCGGGAAAGTTTCTTGCGGCGGCGCGGATCTTGGATTCTGGCATGTAGGGATCAGCGGTTCCGGCGAAGAAAAGTCCGTTGATGTCGGAGAGATAGCGCAAGGTGGAAGGGATTGGAGTCATGAGGAACTGGTGGACTTTTCCCTTCAGCTGCAGGGCTGTTTCAAGCTGGCAGGCTATGGTGGTGCCGATGCTTTTGGAGATAAAAATGATATCATCGTATTCAGAGAAAGGGACGTTCTCCAATTGGGGGAGCGTTCTTTTTATTGCCAGTTTTATGATGGGCTCCAGTTCGGCGGGGGTGCGGCTGTGGAAGGTGTGAATGTCCTGACCGTAGTCAAGGCGGATGACTTCATAGTCGTGTTCGGCAGCCATGGCAGCGGTATAATAGAGAAGGGGCTTGGTGCAGGTGTAACCGACACCTGGGAAAATGACGGCAAGTTTTTTCATAGTGGGTACCTCGCTTGAATTGTAAATTGCGTTTTATTGAGGAATAAAATGTAATCTGAAAGTGGTTATTTATTTACATATAAAGTATGATTCGATCAGCGTCTGTTTGAATTCATATAAGATATGAGCGTCAAAAGACCCTTTAATATAGCATTATTATATACTTGTTTCACAAAAATTGTAAAGAAATGACGGCAAGAAATATGGTGAATTATCTGTGAAGATATGCTAAAATCGTTAGTGATTTATGAGAAAAATGTGAGGAGTGACATTATGAAATTATTGATTGTGCGCCATGGCGACCCGGATTATGATATAGATTCCCTTACGGAAAAAGGCTGGAAAGAGGTGGAGTATCTTTCACAGAAACTTTCCAAATTAGATGTAAAAGCATTCTATGTATCCCCCCTTGGAAGGGCGAAGGACACTGCGGCACCGACTTTGAAAAAGATGGGCAGAACAGCTACAGAGTGCGAATGGCTGAAGGAATTTCCATGCCAGATCTGGCGCCCGGATGTGAAAGATAAGAAGATCATTGCATGGGACTGGCTGCCCCAGGACTGGATGGCGGACGAGAGATTTTTCCAGTATGATCACTGGTTTGAGAATGAGGCCATGCAGGAAGGTCATGTGAAAGAAGAATATGACCGGGTGATCGGGGAGTTCGACAAGCTTCTGGCAAAGCATGGATATGAGCGCGAAGGGCACTATTATAAAGTGAATGAGGAGAATAACGATACGATCGTTTTCTTCTGTCATTTCGGACTGGAATGCGTACTTCTGAGCCATCTGCTGAATATCTCTCCTATGGTACTGTGGCACGGCTGCGTGGCAGCGCCTTCTTCTGTGACAACCCTGACAACAGAAGAACGCCGCCAGGGGATCGCTGCATTCCGTATGAACTCCTTCGGTGATATTTCACATCTTTACGCAAATAACGAACCGCCGGCTTTTGCAGCGAGATTTTGTGAAGCATATGGAAATAAAGATCAGAGACATGACTGATCTTGTGCATTGAGAAAGGTGTTGCTGTGGAGGTCGTGAACAGTAACCTTTGAAGTATTAACGGATGGTAAGATCTATGATCTGATTTTCAGGAGATAAAAAAAGACTATGTTCTGAGAAAAGGACAAGACGGGAAGGTTAGGGACGTAATTTCGAATTCAGTTACGAATTAGTTATTTTCATTTTAGAAATTTTATAAAATTATTAGAATTTGGACAAATGCTTTTCACAATTATGCGATATGATATATACATCTTAAGAGAAAGACCTCTTAAGAAAAACTCTTTCCTTTCCCTAAAAATGTATAAATAAACCACCGTCTGTTGGCAAGAACGCTGACTGGGCGGTGGTTTTACGTTGTGGAAAAAATCCTGGCTGGACAAGTATGGAGATATTGTCTATAGTAGATAGAAGATTGTGAAGGTTTTGTTTATTATAGATAATGGAGGTACTTATGCAATCATCAAATCAGTTACAGGACATGCTTCATTCCATCAACCGGAAGAGCTATCCTGCCTATAAATCCCTGAAAGGGGCATATCAGTTTCAGAAATATATTTTATCTATCGATCACGTACAGGGTGATCCTTTTGCATCACCGTCCCATGTCAGCGTGAAAATTTCCCATAGAGAAGCTGGATTTCCAGCGGAGTATTATAAAGACAAACTGACCAGAATTACCCTGGCAGACTATCTTACCCGTCAGTTTGAACAGCAGGTGAACCGCTATACTTTCCGGGCAAAAGGCTCTGGAAAAAGCGGTCTGATCTCTGTGACCAGATGCGGTCAGGAGGTGCTGGAGCGGACGGCCTGTGAGATCACAGAACAGGGGATCATTGCAAGGTTTTTCGTAGGATTTCCAGCAAATGGACGTACCATAAACGCAGGGGAGCTGGAGAAAATTTTCTTTGAGTTTCTGCCGGTTTGTGTGGAAAAAGCATTTGTATATAGAAACTTAAGTGGAAAAGATCTGGAAAATACCATTTTTCTGGCGGAAGACCAGATGTATATCCGGGAAGAACTAAAGAAGCGTTCTCTGGTTGCTTTTGTAAATGATGGGGCGGTCCTGCCAAGAGAAAGCGGGATTTCGTCCAGGCCTATGAGAGATTGTATAGCATTTTCATCACCGGAAAGTCTGCGGATCACTATGGAACTTCCACATAAGGGCAGGATCACAGGAATGGGAATTCCCAAAGGTATCACCCTGATCGTAGGCGGTGGTTATCATGGAAAATCTACCCTTCTAAATGCCCTGGAACTGGGCGTTTATAACCACATCCAGGGAGACGGAAGGGAGTATGTGCTTACCGATTCCACAGCACAGAAGCTGCGTTCTGAGGACGGAAGATTTGTGAAGGATGTGGATATTTCCCTTTTTATCAACGACCTTCCCAATAAGAAAAATACCACCTGTTTTTCCACAGAGGATGCCAGTGGAAGTACTTCACAGGCAGCTGGGATTGTAGAAGGAATGGAGGCAAAGAGTAAGGTTTTCCTGTTGGATGAGGACACTTCTGCGACCAATTTTATGGTGCGTGATGCCTTTATGCAGCGTGTGATCAGCAGGGAAAAAGAGCCTATCACGCCGTTTTTGGAGCGTGCCAGGGACCTGTATGAGAAGGCTGGAATTTCCACGATTCTGGTTGCCGGAAGCTCTGGTGCCTTTTTCCATATTGCAGATACAGTGGTCCAGATGGACAATTATATGCCAGTAGATATCACGGAAAAAGCCCGGGAGCTTTGCAAAGATTATCCATTAAATGAGAAAACTGCAGCTGAATTTAAAGTGCCAAAGAGTCATCGGATTATGTCAAAAAGTGCGCCTGCCAAAGGTCCGAAAAAGGATTATTATGGTCATTTTAAGGCACAGGAGAAACCAGAAAGACTGAAGGTAAAGGTGCATGGCAGAGATGGTTTTTCCATTGGAAAACAGGATGTGGATTTGCGTTATATTGAGCAGCTGATCGACAGTGAGCAGACGGGAACCTTAGGCGCGCTGCTGAAATATGCGGTGGAACAGCTGATCGACGGGAAAAGGACACTGCCGGAAATCGTAGAGCTGCTTTGCAGTAAATTGGAAAAAGAAGGGCTGTCTTTCCTGGCAGAAGGGTATATTTCCTGCGGCTATGCAGTACCAAGAAGGCAGGAAATATATGCTTGTTTTAACCGGTACAGGAGACCTTAAACATAATTTGACTATGTCCCCAAAATTATTGTAATGTATTGGAATGTGCGAAAAAACGATGTGAAATTTTGTTCGGTAAAGGTGTAAAAGATTTGTACAGGAAACCGTATTTGTCGGTAGCTTTTTACCTGGTTATACGTTATAATGAAACTCGGATGTGGAAAACGCCGGGAGTATTTTTCCCAGGTAAAATGAAAACAGAAGAAAGGTGGATATAGATTATGGAACGTCCAAACGCATGGCTCACATATTCAGACGCTGATCTGCAGGATCTGGAAAATGTAGCGAAGAAATATCGTCATTTCTTAAATGTAGGAAAGACAGAACGTGAATGTATCACACAGATTGTAAAAGAAGCTGAGGAAGCTGGCTATGTTTCCCTGGAAGAAAAGGTGAAAAAAGGCGAGACTCTGAAAGCAGGAGATAAAGTTTACCAGGTTGGCATGAAGAAGATCATTGCCCTGTATCACATTGGAGAGGATGATCTGGCTGAGGGTATGAATATCCTTTGTGCACATATCGATTCCCCAAGACTGGATATCAAGCAGAACCCGTTATATGAGGATACCGATCTGGCTTATCTTGACACCCATTACTATGGCGGTGTGAAGAAATATCAGTGGGTTGCCCTTCCGATGGCAATGCACGGTGTGATCGCGAAGAAAGACGGCACAGTTGTAAATGTAACTATCGGAGAGGACGAGGACGATCCGGTTGTTTACATCACAGACCTTTTGATCCATCTTGCAGGACAGCAGATGGCGAAGAAGGCTTCTGAGGCTGTTGAGGGTGAGAAACTTGACATCCTGATCGGAAGCCAGCCGCTGAAGGACCTTCCGGATGACAAGAAGAAAGAGGCTGTTAAGGAGAACGTGCTTCGTATTCTGAATGAGAAATACGGTGTAGAAGAGGAAGATTTCCTCTCTGCAGAGCTTGAGATCGTTCCAGCTGGCAAGGCTCGTGATTGTGGACTTGACCGCAGTATGATCGCTGGTTACGGACAGGACGACAGAGTTTGCGCATATACTTCTCTTCTTGCCCTTCTTGAGATGGAAGCACCGAAGCGTACAAGCTGCTGTCTTCTTGTGGATAAGGAAGAAATCGGAAGTGTTGGAGCAACTGGTATGCAGTCTCATTTCTTTGAGAACAGCGTAGCAGAGGTTCTGGATGCACTGGGACAGTATTCTGACCTTAGAATGAGAAAGGCGCTGAAGAATTCCAGTATGCTTTCCTCAGACGTAAGCGCCGGCTATGATCCTGCATTTGCAGAAGCTTTTGAGAAAAAGAACTCTGCTTATCTTGGAAGAGGTATCGTTCTCAACAAGTTCACAGGTGCCCGTGGAAAATCCGGCTCTAATGATGCCAATGCAGAGTATGTGGCAAGAGTCCGTAGGATTTTTGATGACCATAAGGTTTGCTTCCAGACTGCTGAGCTTGGTAAAGTTGATGTTGGCGGAGGTGGAACTATCGCTTATATTGCAGCACTTTATGGCATGGAAGTAATCGACAGTGGTGTTTCCGTTCTCAGTATGCATGCACCGTGGGAAGTGACCAGCAAGGCAGATGTTTACGAGGCGAAGAAGGCTTATAAGGCGTTTCTTCTGGATGCGTAATACAAGATAAAAAATTGACGGGCAGACATTTGTCTGTCCGTATTTTTGTAAAGGAGTACAAAATATGTTGAAAAAACAGGCACCGGGAGAGACCATCCTGAAGGTGGGAGGAATGCTCCTGCTTTTTCTTGGCGTTCTGCTGGCATTTGGAAGTGGAAACACTCTTTCCCTGGTTATGAAGGGCAGCAGTGACAGCGCAGTTGTGGAATATCTGAAGCAGAACGGTATGACTTACAGCCAGCTGGTGGCAAGCAATGTAATGGTTCTGGCAGCAGGAGTGATCTACCTGGCAGCTGGCGTGGTTGGTGTGAAACAGGCAGGTAAGGTGGAGAATGCAGGTCTTTGTGTGGGAATGGGAGGCCTTCTTATTGCAGAGGTTGTGGCAGAGGTGATCGTTACTATGATCTTCGGAGATTTCGATCCGGCTTCCGTGATCCGAATGCTGATGTTCCCGGCTATTTATATGATTGGTGCAGTGCTGAACTGGCAGGCGAAGAAAGCCAGGAGATAGGGAGGCACAGCCATGCTGGAAGAAATTAGAGAGCTCTGATAGAGTCTTTAAAATAGTACCAATCGTGCAAAAAATACCTACAAAAAAATATTTTAAAAAAATTTCAAAAAGGTGTTGACAAAACCACAGGTATCGTGTAGAATATCCATTGTTGTGAGGGACAAATACTTCACAAGTAATAAATGTGTGTTTAGCTCAGCTGGATAGAGCGTTTGGCTACGGACCAAAAGGCCGGGGGTTCGAATCCTCTAACACACGTAGCTAAGAAGCGGAATCATTGAGAAATCAGTGGTTCCGTTTTTTGGGTTTTATTATTAACGATATTTTTTCTGATGACTTGAAGTATTAGCTAATATTTCATATAATTAAAAAAGCAAAGTCATAGCATTTACGCCATCTGAACTTTTGGCGAGAATCTGAGACGCGATATTATTGAAGCGCTGGCGGAAGGGGGAGAAGAGAATGTTTACAGCATTTAATTCAGAAAGCTTATGGCTCGGTACAGACTTGAAAAGATTTAATGAGATTCGGGATATTCTGGATAGACAGAATATCAGGTATAAGTACAAAGTAAAAGACCAGCTGGGAGAATGGACAGGCAGCGGAACACTTCGGGGACGTGTGGGAAGTGCAGGAAGCCCAGCGGAGCAAGCCAAGCAGTATGAAATCCTTGTGGATAAGAAAAATCTGGAGCAGGCACGTTTTGTTATAAAAAAATGATATAGTACATTGGGAAAGACACCAGAATCTTAGTGAGTGTTTCAAAATGCTTTCTGCAAATTATGATGTGCGGTTGCAGAAATGATTATGGAACACTTTCCTAAATGGATTTGGTGTCTTTTTTATTTGGCATCACTCCTATAATGTAAGAAATAATAAGAAGCATATCTATTGCTGTTTTGGCGAAAATTTTATAGTTGTTAAATTTCTTGTTACCATCCCCCTTTTTTTTCCGATATATAATATGACTGGAAACAAATTCCTTTCAAAAGGCGCCTTATTGGTTACTGTTCTGGTTGTGGGCAGTAACCGTTAGCTTATAGAAACCCGGAGGAGAACCTGTAAATGAAAGACGATGAAATTATAGATCTGTTTATGGCAAGAGATGAAAATGCTATTAAAGAGCTAAGCCTGAAATATCATCCCTATTGCTACAAGATTGCCTGGAATTTACTTGCGAATAAAGAAGACTGCGAGGAATGTCTGAATGATACCTGGTTTTCGGTGTGGTCCAAGATCCCACCTGCCAGGCCACCAGTTCTGGCGCATTTTTGCGGCAGGATCACGAGAAACCTCAGCATTGACCGCTTGCGGAAAAAGTTTGCAGGTAAGCGGCCGGATGTGCATATGTCAGATGTTCTTGGGGAGATGGATCAGCTGAATGTGACCTATACGGTGGAAGACCAGCTGGCCGAAAAAGAACTGATGAAGGTGATCAATGATTTTCTGGGAGAAATAAAAGCAGAAGACAGGGATATTTTTGTAAGAAGATACTGGAATCTGGATTCCATTGCTGCTATTGCAAAGAGACATCACATGTCAACGGGAAGTGTGAAGATGAATCTGTATCGAAACAGGAAGAAGCTGATTCCGAGTTGCAAAAAGAAGAGGCTGATTCAAAGGAAAATTTCCTGTCCACTGCAGAATTTCGGATTGACTATCAGAATTCCAGAATAAACGGGCAGGAAATCGATGAATATGGGAGTGGAAGCTATCTTCCATATTCGATCAATGCGTTGATGAATGAGGGGCTAGACGAAAATGTATATGATGGAGTGCTGGAATCCCGTTTTCAGAATTCTGTGGATCTTGGAGAAAGCCCGGAGGTACATCTTGTGATTGTTGCCTATAATGGGGGAGAGGTATTGGAAGGAGAGCCAATTGCAACAGTCCAGTTTGATTTCTCAATTTCACACGGGGAGCTTATGAAGCAGACAGTTCATAAGAAGCTGGAAGATACCTCCATTAAAACAGATGAGGGAGCTGTAAAATTGCTTGATTTTTCCATGAATAAGCTGCAGAGCAGGATTCTGGCAGAAGTTCCAGATGAATTGTATGAAAAATATGAACTGAAACTGGAAGGAACAGACAGTAAGGGAAATCAGGTGGTGTATGAGTTAAATGGCGGAACGGAGAACGACGCACATCAGTGGTGCTTTAAAACAGACTTTTTCGGAATGTATCAGATGGATTCTGAGGAGCCGGTACTTATGCTTCCTGATATTGATAGCGAATATCTGGAATTGCAGCTTTATATCAGAGAGTCTTATATGGCAGAGTCAGATACGATCTGGGATGGTGACGATTTTGCAGAAGTCGGGGAGACTACAGCTGAGGTGGAAGAGGTTTCGGATAATCCACAGGAAGATGAAAAGGGCGCTGATGTGGACGAACAGGCGGAAACACAAATTATTGGAGGGGCAGCAGGTTCCACGTCTATCATGATCAGGGACAATGGGGATCAGGATGAAAATGCTGATATTGCGGACACCGAGGACGCGCTTTATGGAACTGAAGAAGGTGCATATGATATAGATGCGGATGAAATCGCAGCAGGATCAGATACTGACTGCGGCTGGATACCTGTTGGGAATAAGATAAAGATCCAGATCAAATGATTGGAAAAATAAATGAAAGTTTAAACATCCATAGGAAAAAGCGGAATCATTGAGAAATCAGTGGTTCCGCTTTAGAGCCTGTTTGAAAAATCATTCCTGCAATCTGCACGCCCCACTTTGCGGTAGATTTCACTTGAATTCGGGTATTGTAGTCTGGTATGAGAAAATAGTAAATACATGGACCGTTTTAGTTTATGTTATAATATCTCAAACTTTGGTTCTAAAGTTCATTTCAAGGTACATTCTGTGCCATTTGCATACTCAAGGGGAAGAGGAAGCGTAAAGGGAAAAGAAAAATATAATGCCGTGGCAGAAGTGCGCGGCGGTTAAATACGGAGGAAGATATGTGCGGTATCTGTGGATTTACCGGTCACAGGAATGACCAGAAGGCTGTGATCGAGAGAATGATGAAATCCATTGAACATAGAGGGCCAGACAGTGAAGGCTCTTTTTGTGGTGGCGAGATTACCCTTGGGTTTAGAAGGCTTAGTATTATTGACCTGGAGGACGGACAACAGCCCATGGAAAGTGCGGATGGAAATCTGCATATTGTTTTTAATGGAGAGATTTATGATTATAAGGAACTGCGGGCTGAATTAGAGGCGGCGGGCATTTCGTTTCGCACCCATTCGGATACGGAAGTGCTGGTGAATACAATTCAGCAGTATGGGGAAACGGCCTTGGACAAGCTGCGGGGAATGTTCGGGTTTGCTGTGTGGAATGAGAAGGAGCAGACTTTGATGCTGGCAAGGGACTTCTTTGGGATTAAGCCGGTGTATTATGCGCAGATCGACGGGCATTTCGTATTTGCATCTGAGATCAAGAGCATCCTGGCGTTTCCTGGTTATAAAAGAGAAGTGAACAGGCTGGCGTTGGAGCAGTATCTGTCCTTTCAATATTCAGCACTGGAAGAGACCTTTTTTAAAGGAATTTATAAGCTGATGCCGGGGCATGTGCTTATTTATAGAGATGGAAAATATGAAATAAAATCGTATTTTAAAGCCAGACTTACACCCGGTCAATGGGAAGAAAGTCAAGAGAAGTCAAATGTTGGGACTCGCAGGGATGAAAATGTCAAGTGCGCAGAACGAGACAAAGCAATGGATATACAGAAGGAAACTTCGAAGAAAAATGTCAATGAGTTAAAAGAAAACAATCCAGACCTGCAGCAGCTTCAGTTCAGGCTTGAAAACATCCTGGACGATTCTGTAAAGCACCACATGCTAAGTGATGTGGAGGTTGGCGCATTCCTGTCTGGCGGTGTGGATTCTGGCTATCTGGCAGCCGCCTCCGGAGCAGACCAGGCATTTACCGTAGGCTTTGACGAAGGCAATCGGTACAATGAAGTGGAAAAAGCTGCCCAGGTTGCGAAAGCAGCAGGCCTGAAACACCATGTGAAAATCATTTCCAAGGAAGAATTCTGGAATTCCCTTCCGGATGTGATGTATCATATGGACGAACCTTCAGGAGATGCATCCGCAGTTGCCCTTTATTTCCTGGCACAGGAAGCAGCGAAGCATGTGAAAGTAGTGCTTTCAGGCGAGGGCGCGGATGAGCTTTTCGGCGGATATAACATTTACCGGGAGCCGGAAGCGCTGAAAATGGTTGGCTGGGTTCCATTTGGAATCAGAAGGGCTGTGGGCCGGCTGGCAGCGAAACTGCCAGATGTGAAAGGCAGGGATTTCCTGATCCGCGCGGGAAAGAAAGTAGAAGACAGATTTATCGGAAATGCATATATTTATGGTGAAAAAGAGAAAAATCAGATTTTAAAAGGCGGTGTGACAGGGCAGACAACCCAGGAATACCTGAATCCGTTTTATAAAGAAATTGAAAATGATCGTTTCTTTGAAAAGACAGACAGAACTAAGCACTCAGATAAAGTGTGCAGTATAGAAAAGAAACGTGGAAGACTGGGGAAATCTCATCTTCAGGATATGGAGAAAATGCAGTCCGTTGACCTGAATTACTGGCTTCCCGGCGATATCCTCCAGAAAGCGGACAAGATGAGTATGGCCCATTCCCTGGAAGTGCGGGTGCCATTTCTGGACAAGGAAGTATGGGCGCTGGCAGCAGGGCTGCCTAAGGAAGCCAAGATTGCTGACGGTACGACGAAGGATATTTTCCGAAAAGCAGTTTCGAAGTATATTCCCCAGGATACGGACGGAAGGAAGAAGCTGGGATTTCCAATTCCCATCCGTGTGTGGCTGCGCCAGGATGACTGGTATCAGATGGTGAAAGAATTGTTTACATCAAAAGAAGCTGAAGAATTTTTCCATACAGAAAAATTGCTCCAGCTTCTAAAAGAACATAAAGAAGGGAAAAAGGACAACAGCCGCAAGATCTGGACAGTCCTTACCTTCCTGATCTGGTATCATACATTTTTTTACAGGGAAAGTTCTGAACGGCAGCTGCAAAGCAACTGACTTTCCTATATGGTGATGCCGCTGGATGCGCCCTGTCCGTTTAGGAATCCTTCCGCTCCGCTTTTCTGGCCTTTTTCGCAGAGTACATTTTCTCGTCTGCCAGATTGATATAATCATTCAGAGTCAGAACCGGATCCTCGGCGATCACCCAGCCGATACTTGCTTCAATGGGGAAGCCCATCTGGCTGTTGGCAGAAAGTACATCCAGAGAAGCCTGAAGGGTATGAGCCAGCTCCTGCATTTGCCGCTTATCAGAATAAGGGATCACACACACGAATTCATCTCCGCCATAGCGCATGGAAATGGACTCCGCAGGACAGTACTGCCGCAGGACGGAAGCAATGCTGCTGATGGCAAGATTCCCCATATCATGACCGAAGTTGTCGTTGATATATTTCAGGTGATCTGCGTCCACAAACATGATCCCCACTGGCTGATTTTCCTGCATACATTGATGGAAAAGAGGCAGGGCCAGTTTCTCATAGGCCATCCGGTTGTAAAGCCCGGTGAGGGAATCGTGGATATAAAGCTGGGAAAGCTGTTTGTTCATTTTGCGCAGGGTAAGCCTTGCATACAGGGCTTCCATGGAGGTCTGGAGCGCATTTAAGGTTTCGAACAGGAACTGATGCTCCAGCAGATAATCACAATTGGTGATGATCAGAAATCCGATTTCCCGTTCACGAAAATGCAGAGGACAGAACTGGTAAATATTTTGCTTTCCATCAGATTCTTTTCGTGGAAGGGCAAGGATCTCCTTTAGATCAAGCTGCTGTGGCTTTTGATTTTCCTGACGTGGGTAAACCAGTGTCATTTCATTTGGATATCCGTGAGTCAGATAGGCGTCGTCCGGGATTTCAGGAAGCACGTCCACATTTTCACTCATAAAGATATCCGGATTCATAAACAGATAAATATTTCCGCAGCCATGCTCAGTCAGCCAGGTCTGCATGCGCCCTGCAAGCTCTGTGTATCCGGAGCAGTCCAGGAGAACACGGTTCAGATCCATCATCCAGTTCTGCATATCGCTCTGGCGTGCTTCCGCTACAATACGTCCAATTACGTATTCTCCACGGTCTGGCGGATTCTGGGAAATACAGCCGCAGCTTTCCTGAAAAACATAGTTGAAAGGTGCGTACACATAAGTGGTTTCTGCCTTCCCCTGCCAGATTTTTTCCAGAAGCAGAAGGGCATCTGCCATAACATCAGCCTTGGAAAAGCCTACGGTGGTAATTCTTGGATCATAGTAGGATGCCTTGTCCTCATTGTCAAAACCGGTTACCAGAAAATCTCCGGGAATCGAATATCCCGCTTCTTTGGCAGCCAGGCAGACACCGACCGCAGTATTGTCGTTGACGCATACAAAGGCATCTGGAAGCAGATCCTTTTCTTTAAATATAGAAAAGGCCTGGATTCCAGTTTCAATTTCGTAATTATGATGGATCACCCGCTGCCCCTCGAAGGGAATTCCATGGCGAAGAAGGGCATCCTTGTAAGCCTTGAAACGGAGCTGGTTTTCTTTATTAAATTCAGGTCCGCCGATGTAATTCAGAGTCCGGCATCCATGCTCAGTGATCAGGTGGTCAACAATCCTGGTAATGGCCTCGTAGTTGTCAATTCCGGAATGATAGAACCCTGGAATCTGTTCTAGAAGGGAAACAGTTGGGACGCCGCTTTTCCTGGCACGTTCGATCACCTCTGCGATCAGGTCTGGCTGGGACACGGTGGCAAGATCCAGAAGGATGCCGTCAAATTCTGAAAAATCAGGAAGCCGTGTGATGTTGTATTCCCCTGTATTATGCTTCTCATCCATACTGAAATTTCCGAAGCTCTGGAAAATATATAAATCCATATCTGACCGGTGGGCAGCCATGTAATTCCGATATCCCTGAATCCAGGTATAGGTTACATAACGTCCCCAGCCGTCTGTAATAAGTGCTATTTTCTTCATGTAAAAATCTCCCAAGGATAGTTGTGCAAAACTACAAACATTGTTAGTATTATATCGAATTTTCTATGGAAATACCACATCTTTTGTAAAAAATATGTGGGAAAATCTCGAAACCCAATTTCGCTAAAAGTGATTTTTTACAAAATAATTTTCGAAAAAACGAAACCACCGATATTGAGAATTATTCTCAATTACCCTTCTTTTCATATCCAGATAAAAGAGGTATGATAAACACAAGTTAGCACGAACTAACAAAAAGCAGCGTAGAAATCACTGTAATTGTTTTGAGAGAAAATAGTTCGTGAACGACAATGTTTTACAGGGAGGAAAAGAGATGTTTCTTGAAATTAAAGGTTTGAAGAAAGGCTTCGGTTCCGGAGACAGCAGGACAGAGGTTCTCCGCGGAATTGATTTTTCTGTGGAAAAAGGTGAGTTCTGTGTGCTTCTTGGACCGTCTGGTTCCGGAAAATCCACGCTTTTGAATATTATCGGTGGAATTGATGAGCCAGATGAGGGCTATATTTCCATAAACGGGGAAAAAACAGGGGACATGAAAGATAAGGCGCTGACTCTTTACCGCCGGAAGCATCTGGGATATGTTTTTCAGATGTATAATCTGATCCCAAATTTAAATGTAAAGGAAAATATCGAAGTGGGTGCCTATCTCAGCGATAAGGCCCTGGATATTGATGAACTGCTTCATACCCTGGGACTTTATGAGCACAGACATAAGCTTCCCAATCAGCTTTCCGGCGGTCAGCAGCAGAGAACTGCCATTGGTCGTGCCATTGTAAAAAATCCGGATATCCTTCTTTGCGACGAGCCAACAGGAGCGCTGGATTACAACACCTCCAAGGAAATTTTGCGCCTGATCGAGCAGGTTAACCAGAAGTATGGAAATACCATCATCATGGTTACCCATAACGATGCCATCAAAAATATGGCAGACCGTGTGGTGAAGCTTCGTGACGGTCAGATCCGCAAAAATTATCTCAATGAGTCCAAAGTCGCAGCCGACGATCTAGACTGGTAAGGCGGTGTACTATGAAGAATCCATTGTGGAAACGTCTTCCAAGAGAATTGAAAAGTGATTTCGGAAAATATATTGTGATCTTTCTGTTTATGACACTGACCATTGGCTTTGTGTCCGGGTATCTGGTTGCCGACGACAGTATGCTGGCAGCCTATGACGAAAGCTTCGAAAAGTATAATGTGGAACACGGCAATTTCACTTTGTCTTCGAAAGCCAGCGAAAGTGATTTGAAGAAAATTGAAAAAAATGGAAAGGTACGAATCTGCGAAAATTTTTACTGGGATGAGGGCGCAGACGCAGATCTTGATGGAATCGAAGAAGGAACCATGCGAATTTACCAGAATCGTACAGATATGGACCTGGTGTGCCTGATGGAAGGTGTATTTCCGGCTGCAAAAAACGAGATCGCCATTGACCGAATGTATGCAGATAACAACAATTTGAAAGTCGGGGACAAGATACGGATTTCAGGTGAAGAACTGGATATTACCGGACTTGTGGCATTATCCGACTATAGTAGTTTATTTTCCGATAACATTGATATGATGTTTGATGCGGTGAAGTTCGGAGTTGCCGTTATGACAGAAGAAGGGACAAACAGCTTCGGAACCACCCATGAGGAATATCGTTATTCCTGGCAGTATGACACAGTTCCAAAGGATGATATAGAAGAGAAAAACATGTCGGAAGATTTCCTGGATGTGGTGGTGAAATACGGAAATGTAACTGGCTTTATCCCAGGCTATGCAAACCAGGCCCTTCATTTTACTGGAGATGACATGGGCGGTGACAAGGCCATGGTAGAGG
Organism: Blautia sp. Sow4_E7; assembly: GCF_052116245.1. Lineage (NCBI taxonomy): Bacteria > Bacillati > Bacillota > Clostridia > Lachnospirales > Lachnospiraceae > Blautia > Blautia sp. Sow4_E7. Next base: position 29,506 of record NZ_JBQKLL010000023.1, on the reverse strand, counting down.
TGCTGCTTTATATTCTGATCGTAATTATCGCCTTTGTATTTGCGGTCACCACAAACAATACAATTACCAAGGAAGCTTGTGTGATCGGAACCTTAAGGGCTTCCGGATATACCAGAAGAGAGCTGCTGATCCATTATATTTCCATGCCGGTAATTGTTACCGTGATCGCGTCTGTTCTGGGAAATGTGCTGGGATATACAGCTTTTAAGTATGTATGCGCTGATATGTACTATGGCAGCTACAGTCTGCCAACTTATGAAACACATTGGAATGCGGATGCTTTTATTCTTACGACCGTTGTTCCGATCGTGATCATGCTGGGAATCAATCTGCTTCTGATCTCCAGAAAATTAAGATTGTCCCCATTGAAATTCCTGCGCCACGATCTGTCCACTTCCAAAAGGAAAAAGGCTGTGCGCCTTCCGAACTTTAAGTTTTTCAACCGCTTCCGGCTGCGCATTATCCTGCAGAATAAGTCCAGCTATCTGACTTTATTTATTGGAATCTTTTTTGCAAATGTGCTGCTGCTTTTTGGAATGATGATGAAGCCGCTTCTGGATCATTATCAGGAAGAGATTTTGAAAAATATGATCGCGCCGTACCAGTATGTGCTGAACGTACCGGAGGAGCCAGACGAGGAGGAGCGGTATACGGTTATGGGAATGCTGCAGAAATTCCTTACTCCGCCCTTGAAAACCAATGAGGAGTCCGCAGAAAAATTCTGTCTGAATTCCATGAAAAACGTATTGCCAGATCAGGATGGCGAGACCATAACGGTCTATGGAATTTCGGAGGATAGTGCATATGTAAGTACAGAGCTTCCAACAGATGGAGTTCTGATTTCCGACGGTTATGCAGAGAAGTATAAGATAAAGACCGGGGATACCATTGTGCTGAAGGAGTCTTACGGAAGTGAGACCTATGAGTTTACGGTGCAGGGAATTTATGATTATCCGGCTTTGCTGACGGTGTTTATGCCGATCACTTCTTACCGGGAAACCTTTGGAGAAAAGGAGGACTACTTTAACGGCTATTTTTCCCAGGAAAAGATCAAAGACCTGGATGAGGATCTGATCGCAATGACAATTACAGAGGATGATCTGACCAAGGTCAGTCGCCAGCTGGATGTTTCTATGGGAGAGATGTTCAAGCTGATCAATGTGTTTGCGGTTGTGCTGTTTGCCCTCCTGATCTATCTGCTTACCAAGCTGATCATTGAGAAGAATGCCAATGCTATTTCCATGGTAAAGATCCTGGGATATGAGAACCGGGAGATCAACAGCCTGTATCTTACTTCCACTACGTGGGTGGTGATCTTGTCTATTTTACTTAGCCTGCTTTTGTCTACCTGGACGATCTATGGGATTTACGGATATCTGATGTCCTCCTTCTCAGGCTGGCTGACCTTATATCTGGAACCAGCAGTTTATCCGGAGATGTTTGCAATGGGTATGGGGGCGTATGTGCTGGTAGCATTGCTGCAGTTCAGAAGGATCAAGAAGATTCCGATGGATGTGGCGCTGAAGAATGTGGAGTAGGAGAAATTTGAGAAAATAGAATATTGGGGGATATCGGGGCAGACTTCTGTTTTTGGGGAGTTTGCCCCTATTTGCTGAGCGCTTTATTTTCGACAATATGTTTTGAGTGTTTGGGGTATTACAGTAGCAACCAGGTTGGAGTGGTGTTTTGTTTATTGAGAGATTTATTCACATTTTCATGTTGTGATTTGGTAAAATTTCGTATATACTTTCCCTTGTAGCCCAAAGTGGATATTTTGTATCCGAGCGGGACTTGCTGCGTATAATAATGGGAGCAGGTGCCCACATATTTTTTCAGAAGAGGAGATACGACATGGATTACGCAAAAGAATCCTTAAAGATGCACTATGAGTTAAAAGGTAAAATTGAAGTTGTTTCAAGAGCAAAGGTTGATTCCAAGGATGCTTTAAGCCTTGCTTACACCCCTGGTGTTGCACAGCCTTGCCTTGAGATTCAGAAAGATATTAATAAAAGTTATGAGCTGACCAGACGCTGGAATACGGTTGCAGTAGTAACAGACGGTACTGCAGTTCTGGGACTTGGCGATATCGGCCCGGAGGCTGGTATGCCGGTTATGGAGGGCAAATGCGTTCTGTTCAAAGAGTTTGGAGATGTAGATGCCATTCCGCTCTGCGTTCGAAGCAAAGATGTAGATGAGATCGTGCAGACCGTTCGACTTCTGGCTGGAAGCTTCGGCGGGGTAAACCTGGAGGATATTTCCGCACCCAGATGCTTTGAAATCGAGAAGAAGCTGAAAGAGTGCTGTGACATTCCGATTTTCCATGATGACCAGCATGGTACTGCAGTTATCACACTTGCTGGTGTGATCAATGCGCTGAAGGTTGTTGGAAAGAAGATCGAGGATATCAAGATCGTTACTTCCGGAGCAGGAGCTGCAGGAATCGCCATTATCAAACTTCTTATCTCTATGGGACTTAAGAATGTGATCATGACAGACCGTAAGGGTGCAATCTACGAAGGCCGCGAAGGTCTGAACCCGATCAAAGAAGAGATGGCGAAGATCACCAACCAGAACCATGAGAAAGGTACCTTAAGCGAAGTGATCAAAGGCGCTGACGTATTCATCGGCGTTTCCGCACCAGGAACCCTTACTCCAGACATGGTTCGCACCATGGCAAAAGACCCGATCATTTTTGCCTGCGCAAATCCGACTCCTGAGATTTTCCCGGATGAGGCTAAGGCAGCAGGAGCAGCAGTAGTATCCACCGGCCGTTCCGATTACCCGAACCAGGTAAACAACGTTCTCTGCTTCCCTGGAATCTTCCGCGGTGCCCTTGACGTCCGCGCATCCGACATCAACGATGAGATGAAGATCGCCGCAGCCTACGCTATCGCAGGGCTGGTAAGTGATGAAGAACTGTGCGCTGACTATATTCTGCCAGCAGCATTTGACTCTCGTGTGAAAGACGCAGTTGCGAAGGCTACAGCAGAGGCTGCAATTAAGAGTGGAGTAGCTAGAATTTAAAAACAGAGGTGTTTTAAGGCGGACGCATTCGGACAATGGGTATTACTCACTCGCCGGCGCAACGCTACGATGAACTAACTGCCAACTACGACTAATGCGTTCAGGAGAGCCTTCACGCATAAGTCTTCGTAGGCAGTGGATTTCATCTACGCTAAGAACGCGCCTGAAATGGCTCGCTAGAGCAATACCCATTGCCCAAATGCTGTGCACTGGCTGAGACTGTTTAGTTTCTAGCAAATTAAAATTCTTTATATATCCGTTTGTTTTCTTCGGCAGAGAACAACTTTAAACGATGCCCGATCCGAATCGCCTTTGAGTCAGTTCCATGTCCGATCAAGGGCGTTTTCGCAACGGGTGTCTTTTTTTCTGCAAATTCAAGGACTAGTTGTGCCATGTCTGGTTGACAGTTATCTGCCTCCATCTTTGTAAAAGTCCCCAGCAGAATACCATTCACCTTCTTAAACACACCGATCTGGCTCAGCTGGCTTAAATACGTCACTATCTGCGGCAGCTTTCCGCCCCAGGCTTCCAGAAGGAGAATTTTCTCCCGCATATCCGGCCAGTAAGGGGTGCCTGCCAGCTTTAAAAGACAACGTATATTGCCGCCAACCACAATTCCTTCCATATGAGTTCCCTGCACAAATTCATAAGGAAAATCATAAAGAGAGGAAGCTCCAGCCAGCGTCGTTCCCAGAAAGTCCGTTATCTGGGACTGGCTGTGGTCGTAAGTCAGGTTCCGTACTTGATATAGGACAGAGGATTTTCCTGTCCGTGCATAGATGGCGTTCAAAATCGTAGTTAGATCACTGTATCCCCAGAAACGCTTTTTCCCATAAGCAATAGTCTGGAAATCAAGATAAGGCAGAAGCTCGTTTGCCATATCTCCGCCAGATACATCAAAAATCTCTTCTATAGAATCATCCTCATAAAACTTCATAAGAGCCCCGGCGCGCTCTCGGGCAGTTCCAGCACGTCCAGTTTCATCCCCATAAAGATAAGGACTAAGTTCTGCCTCCAGCCCCGCTTTTTCCAGAATCTGCACCAGCATTTCTATTGTTCCAGCCTGATCAGCGCTAAGTCCGTTAGAACAACAGACAATCCCCACTTTACTTCCCTGTTTCATAAAAGTAATCCTTTCTTTCTATATAATACCTGTAAACCACAAAATACCTGTAACTTTTCTACAGATTTTCCTGCCCAAAACTGTGCATTAAGCATAAAAATATGCCAATCCACCACTTTTTAGCTATTTCTTTACATTATAAACAATAATTTCCCATAATTCCACCATCCTCCCCAACATTCCCGAAACATTTTCAAAAAACTCTGGTCAAAATCTACGAAATTCCGCTGGAAAAAAATGAGAAAAAAGTGCAAATAAATTATTGATAGCTTATATAAATTAGAATATACTAATCAACGTAAGTTAAACATAATAATAAATAGGTGTTTCTAAAGCACAAAAAGGAAGGATGATATGATGCCGTTATCAATGGTAAACGAAGGAGAGCCGCAGGTGATCAAAAAAGTCGGCGGTAAAGAAGAAACCCGTAAATTTCTTGAAAATCTTGGATTTGTACAGGGAGCTACTGTAACCGTTGTAAGCGAGATCGGCGGTAACCTGATCGTGAATGTGAAAGATTCCAGAGTTGCCATTGGCAAGGATATGGCAAATCGGATCATGGTCTGAAATCCAGAAAAAAGGAGCAAGCATTATGAAAACATTACGGCAAGTTGGCGTAGGTCAGACTGTCACAGTGAAGAGACTGCATGGCGAAGGACCTGTAAAGAGACGTATCATGGACATGGGAATCACCAAAGGTGTGCAGATCTATGTACGTAAAGTTGCACCGCTTGGAGATCCTATTGAGGTAACTGTAAGAGATTATGAACTGTCTCTGAGAAAAGTCGATGCAGAAATGATCGAGGTAGAGTAAGTACTGTACCAGACATAGTACTTTGGCGTTCCTGAGAGCGAAAGCCAACAGGAAACTGCAGCTGCGCATACATAAGGGAAATGAGCACAGCATGAAATTGCATATTCTGGAAACGAATAGGTAATTTTTTTTACCTGGTCGGTTAGCGAGATCTAATAAATAAGTGGAAACGCTAACAAATGAAAGCTGATTAAAACAATCGGCAGTAGTGGGCAACCAAGATCAGCAGAAGCTGGCATATGTAAGCCCCGAAAAATTGAAAAAAGAAAATCTGGAAAGAAAGAGGAGGCATGAAAATGTCGATTAAGATTGCACTTGCAGGTAACCCTAACTGCGGCAAGACCACATTATTCAATGCACTGACCGGCTCTAACCAGTTCGTTGGTAACTGGCCTGGTGTAACAGTAGAGAAAAAAGAAGGTAAACTGAAAGGCCACAAAGATGTAACAATCATGGACCTTCCTGGTATTTATTCCCTTTCCCCATACACGCTTGAGGAAGTGGTTGCCAGAAATTACCTGATCAACGAGATGCCAGATGCGATCATCAACATCGTAGATGGTACAAACCTTGAGCGTAACCTGTATCTGTCCACACAGATCATGGAGCTTGGTATTCCGGTAGTTATGGCAATCAACATGATGGACCTGGTTCAGAAATCCGGAAATAAGATCCACATTGACAAATTAAGCAAAAAGCTTGGCTGCGAAGTAGTTGAGATTTCCGCTCTGAAAGGAACTGGAATCATGAAGGCTGCTGAGAAAGCAATCAGCGCAGCACAGAGCAAAAAGAAAACTGTTCCGGTTCACGAGTTCGCACAGGATGTTGAGGATGCGATCAAATCTGTTGAAGATAAGCTGACAGGAACTGTTGCAGATGCTCAGAAACGTTTCTTTGCAATCAAACTCATCGAGAAAGATGACAAGATCGCAGAGCAGATGAAGAGCATTCCGGATGTATCTTACGAAGTAAAAGCTCTGGAAGATAAATTCGATGATGATACAGAGAGTATTATCACAAATGAGCGTTATGTATACATTTCCTCCATTATTGGACAGTGTTATACAAAATCCTCTACAGGAAAGAAACTTACAACATCTGATAAGATCGACAGAATCGTAACCAACAGATGGCTGGCTCTTCCGATCTTCGCAGTTGTAATGTGGGTTGTTTACTATGTATCTGTAAGTACAGTTGGTGGTTTTGTAACAGACTGGACAAACGATGTACTGTTCGGTGAGATCATTCCTCCGGTAATCGAGTCTGCTCTGGAAGCTGTACACTGCGCTGCATGGCTGCAGGGACTGATCCTTGACGGTATCGTTGCCGGTGTTGGTGCTGTACTTGGTTTCGTACCGCAGATGTTAGTTCTGTTCCTGTTCCTTGCATTCCTTGAGTCCTGCGGATACATGGCTCGTGTTGCATTCATCATGGACAGAATCTTCCGTAAATTCGGTCTTTCCGGAAAATCCTTCATCCCAATGCTGGTCGGTTCCGGATGTGGTGTTCCTGGAGTTATGGCTTCCCGTACAATCGAGAACGACCGTGACCGTAAAATGACAATCATGACCACAACATTTGTTCCTTGTGGTGCTAAGCTCCCGATCATCGCCATGATCGCAGGTGCATTCTTTGATAACAGTGGATGGGTATCCACAAGTGCTTACTTCGTTGGTATCGCAGCAATCATCTGCTCCGGTATCATCCTTAAGAAAACAAAAATGTTCGCTGGCGAGCCGGCACCATTCGTTATGGAGCTTCCGGCATACCACTGGCCAACAGTCGGCAACGTATTAAGAAGTGTTTGGGAGAGAGCATGGTCCTTCATCAAGAAAGCTGGTACCATCATTCTTCTTTCCACAATCGTTCTTTGGTTCCTCATGGGATTCGGCTGGGAAAACGGCGGATTCGGAATGGTAGAAGAGCTGAACAACAGTATTCTTGCTAAGATCGGTTCCGGTATCGCTTGGATCTTCACTCCACTTGGATGGACAAATGCCGGAGAAGGTTGGAAGATGGCAGTTGCTGCTGTTTCCGGTCTTATCGCAAAAGAGAACGTCGTTGCTACATTCGGTATGCTCTTCGGATTTGCTGAGGTTGCAGAAGATGGAGCTGAGATCTGGGGAAATCTAGCAGCAGTTATGACTCCTGTTGCAGCTTACGGATTCCTGGTATTCAACCTTCTGTGTGCTCCTTGCTTCGCAGCTATGGGTGCGATCAAGAGAGAGATGAACAACGCAAAATGGTTCTGGTTTGCAATCGGATATCAGTGCGGACTTGCTTATGTAGTTGCACTTTGCATTTATCAGATTGGTACACTGCTTACAGGCGGCGGATTTGGAATTGGAACTGTTGTAGCATTCGTTCTGGTTGCAGCATTCCTGTACCTGCTCTTCAGACCATATAAAGAGAGCAGCAGCTTAAAAGTTAATACAAAAGGTATTGCTTAAGTAAAATAGCTTGCAAAAATAATTCAGCCTGTATCCCTTTAAGAGATACAGGCTGGAATTTTTATATAAGGGGAAATCCCAAGAGGAAGATTTCTTTTTACATAAGAATTCCAGATGACACAAAAGTTTAGAAAAGGATGGCGATGAATGATGGAAAAAGCAGTTGAAGAAAAAGCATGTGAGACTCATGAAGCATATCAGCGTACAAAAATGCAAAGAGATATGATCCTTGAACGATTACGCGAACAAGGCTGCAGAATCACCAGGCAGCGCCAGCTGATCCTGGTTATTATTCTGGAGGAGGACTGCTCCTGCTGTAAGGAAATTTATTACAAAGTACAGGAGAAAGATAAAAATGTGGGACCTGCCACCATTTACCGTATGGTAAATATGCTGGAAAAAATCGGTGCCATCAGCCGTAAGAATATGTACCGGATTTCCGGCTGTGAAACATGCTGCCAGGAAAACGGCTGCACTGTAAGACTTAGTGATGATACTGTCTGTAAGTTACCTTCTGAGGTCTGGAAGCAGGTTGTAAGAGAAGGGCTTAAAAATATGGGCTATATCGGAGATCAGGATATTGAGAGTATTGAGATGACCATGTCAAAGTGTGGTGCATGACCATAAGGACAGTCAATCTATATACGTCAATACTGCGAACCGATGCGTAAAAGAAAGGCGGAGGTGCGGCAACTATGTGGTGTATGAAGAAAGAAGGAATGAAGGAGTCCAGGGAGGATTATCTGGAGACCATTCTGATCCTGAATAAGAAATCCCCCGGAGATGTGCGTCCGGTGGATGTGACCAATCATCTTGGCATCACCAAGCCAAGTGTGACCAGGGCCATGACAGAGCTGGAAAAGGATGGTCATATTACAAGAAATGAAAAAGGACGTCTGCTTCTCACAGAATCAGGAAGAGAAATTGCAGAGAATGTTTACGAGAAGCACCAGGTGATCACGAAGCTGTTTGCAAAATGTGCCAATGTGTCAGAAGAAACAGCGGAGTCAGATGCCTGCAAAGTGGAGCATGTGATCAGCGAGGAGACCTTTCAGGGAATAAAGAGCTATCTGGATACAATAAAATAAAGTGTTATGCAACTTATACAAAGTGCACAAAAATAACACTTGTTAGTTGCACGAAACATGGAAAATTAATGAGAAGATTTCTCAACAAGAAAAAAGTACTGGAAATTCCAGAAGACCTTATATATAATTCGAGAAATCGAAAGATAACTAATAACAAAAAACATTTTACTATAAGGAGGAATTTAATCATGGCAAGTTTTAAATGGGACAAAACAGGACTTTTCGCAGCAGGTGTTTTATTCGGAACTGCTGGTATCAAGCTCCTTTCAAGCAAAGATGCAAAGAAGGTTTACACAGAGTGCACAGCTGCTGTTTTAAGAGCTAAGGATTGTGTAATGAAGACTGTAACAACTGTTCAGGAGAACGCAGGTGACATCTACGCGGATGCACAGCAGATCAACGAGGACAGAAAAGTAGCTGAGGAGCCATTCGAGGATGAGGCAGCTGAAGGCGAGACAGAGTTCAAAGAGACAGAAGAGGCTGAGACAGAGGCTGAATCTGAGTAATCTGCCCGGCTCTCGAACATAGTGCAAAACAGTGTCTTGGAATAGACTGAATGCATTGTACCGGATTTTTTAAATAGAAGATACTGTATTTTGTAACTGTAAAACAGATGCATACTGGGGACTGCCGTATATCACGACAGTCCTCTTAATTGTTACTGTTCGTTTGAAAAATTCCGCGAGGTGTTTTGTGTGAACAAAGTTCACAGAAAACCCGAGAGTTGTAGCGCGAAATCATGCTTGCATGATTTTTGTGCATCGCGGAGCGCTTACTGTGAACGTAGTGAACAGTAACTCTTGCTTTGAAAAGTAGGTGAACAAGTTGAAATTTACGATTAAACACGAGAAGAAAGGACGAATCCGTGTCCATCTTTTTCAGAAATACATGAACTTTACCCAGGCCGATACCCTTCAGTATTACCTGGAAAACCTGGATGGAGTAAAGAAAGCCCAGGTATTCAACCGTACCTGTGATGCTCTTATTTATTATACTGGCGAGAGAGCAGAACTGCTGAAGCAGATCCAGGCATTTGGCTACAGCCGTGTCAGCGTACCGGCGCAGGTGTTGGAGAACTCCGGAAGGGAATTAAATGAGACATACAAGGAGAAGCTGGTAAATAAGATCATTTTCCATTATGGACGTAAGCTTCTTTTGCCATATCCATGGTCCGCAATTTATACCACTGCAATGTCAGTGAAGTATATCTGGCTGGGCGTTAAGACATTATGGAAGCGTAAGATCGAGGTTCCGGTTCTGGATGCCACTGCAATCGGTGTTTCTATTTTCCGAGGAGATTTCTCCACAGCTGGTTCTGTTATGTTCCTGCTTGGAATCGGAGAACTGCTTGAGGAGTGGACACACAAGAAATCTGTGGACGATCTTGCACGTACCATGTCCCTGAACACAGGCAAGGTATGGCTGCGCAGCGAGGGCACAGAGGTGCTGGTTGACGCAGACAAGATCCAGACTGGTGACATGGTTGTAGTACATATGGGAAATGTGATCCCATTCGACGGTGTGATCGCAGAAGGTGAGGCTATGGTAAACCAGGCTTCCCTGACTGGCGAATCCGTTCCGGTAAGAAAAGTAGTAGGAAATTCCGTATACGCAGGTACTGTGGTAGAAGAAGGCGAGGCTGTCATCACAGTAAAAGCAGTTGGAGGTTCCAGCCGCTATGAGAAGATCGCAGCTATGATCGAGGACACTGAGAAGCTGAAATCTGGTCTTGAGAGCAAGGCTGAGCATCTGGCTGACAGACTGGTTCCATATACACTTGGCGGTACAGCGCTTACTTATCTGCTTACCCGAAATGTGACCAAGGCTGTTTCTGTACTGATGGTTGACTTCTCCTGTGCACTGAAGCTGGCTATGCCGGTTTCCGTACTTTCCGCCATCCGCGAGGCAGGAGAATACAAGATCACCGTTAAGGGCGGCAAGTTCCTGGAGGCAATTGCCGACGCCGATACCATTGTATTTGACAAGACAGGTACTCTTACCAAGGCAGAGCCTACAGTGACCAAGGTGGTATCATTTAATGGAATGAGTGAAGATGACCTTCTTCGAATTGCTGCCTGCCTGGAAGAGCATTTCCCGCACTCTATGGCAAAAGCCGTTGTAGATGCAGCGAAAGAGAGAAAGCTGGATCATGAGGAAATGCATTCTAAGGTACAGTACATTGTAGCTCACGGTATTTCCACAACCATCAAGGATAAAAAGGTTATTATCGGAAGCTCCCATTTTGTATTCGAAGATGAGAAATGCACCATTCCGGAAGGGATGGAAGAGCAGTTTAAGAATCTGCCAAATGAATATTCCCATCTGTATCTTGCAATTGAGGGCAGTCTCTCTGCAGTTATCTGCATCGAGGATCCTCTCCGTGAGGAAGCCCCTGCAGTCGTAAAAGCACTGAAAAAAGCTGGTTTCAGCAAGGTGGTTATGATGACTGGTGACAGTGAGCGTACTGCTAAGGCTGTTGCAGCCAAGGTTGGCGTTGACGAATATTATTCCGAGGTCCTTCCGGAAGATAAAGCAAGCTTCGTAGAGAAAGAGAAAGCAAAAGGCCGCAAAGTGGTTATGCTTGGTGACGGAATCAACGATTCCTCGGCTCTTTCCGCAGCTGACGCAGGTATTGCAGTAAGTGAAGGTGCTGAGATCGCAAGAGAGATCGCAGACATCACCATCGGCGCTGACAACCTGGAAGGTATTGTAGTTCTGAAGAACATCAGTGACGCGCTGATGAAGCGTATCCACAATAACTACAGAACCATCGTAGGATTTAACACAGGACTGATCCTGCTGGGCGTTGCCGGAATCCTGCAGCCAACTACATCCGCACTGCTTCACAATACTTCTACATTGCTGATCGGTATGAACAGCATGAAGAATCTGGTGGGGACAGAGGAAATCTAAACAGATGTGCCGTTTATCGGCGGCATTACGTATAAGAAAAATGGTTGCGTTCTGCCCATAGCGGTTCCGTAACTGCTGAACATATGAGAGAGTTAATGAGACAGTTTTTCATTAACTCTCTTTTTTTAGTTTGGTACTTGACAGCAATAAAGGATTAGGGTAAACTAACATCATAAAAGTTAGCACTAGCTAACTAAACGAAGCGTATTGTGGAAGTGAGAACTTCTTATTTTTTTAACAGATGGTTAGAACAAGCTAACGAAAATGAGAGAAGAAAAACTACTTCGATTTCAGAAGCTTTCAGAAGACCCGGAAAGGACAGTTCACATGAGTATTGTAATCATCGGCGGCAACGAGAGAATGGTGTGTCAGTACACCGATATCTGTAAGAACTATGGATACAAAGCAAAGGTTTTTCCAAAAGAGAATGGAGCCATCCGTAAGAAAATCGGATGCCCAGATCTGATGGTACTTTTCACAAATACAGTGTCCCATAAAATGGTCATCAGTGCTTCCCAGGAAGCTAAGAAAAATAACATCCCGGTAGCACGTATCCATACCAGCAGCGCAAGTGCTTTAAAGTGTGCACTGGATGAGCACGCAGTGATGGCATAAAGAAGAATTTGCGAGCCACATTCGCAAAGTGGTTATAGGATTTTGAATGCAGCTAATGTTAGGAGATTATCATGATTGAGAAATGTCTCATTGAGCACTGTGCTCCCACTCTTGCTTCACTAAAAGCAGCCAATCTTTTTAATGCCTGCTGTGAAGAGGGAGAAAATATAGACCTTCAGATTTCCATGTGGAATCAGCTGATGAATCCAAAGGGCGTGAAGCTGATAGCGCTCCGTAGCCGCGGCAACCGTTCCCTGATCTATGTATATCGGGAAAAACAGCTGGCGAAGAATCTGAACCGTCCCGGAGTTGCCCGGTTTTTGAAAAAATATGGATACGAAAATACAGAACCGGAACAGTGTCTGGCGCTTCTGAAAAAACGTTTTGAAGCATCAGAAGACTTTCCACATGAGATTGGGATTTTTCTTGATTACCCGCTTGGGGATGTAATTGGTTTTATCCAGAACGGCGGACAGAATTATAAATGTTCCGGCTGCTGGAAAGTATATTGTAATGAATGTGAAGCAATGAAAATGTTTCAGAAGTACCATAAATGCCGTGAAGTTTATCGGAACTTATGGGCAAAAGGCAGGAGTGTTCTGCAGCTGACAGTGGCTGCTTAACATACATAAAGAGTCAGATGTGGGGGAATAAATACAAGAACGTTTCCGAAGGCTGACAACAAAATTATTAAGAAGAAAGAGGTAGAATGAAGTCATGAGTAAAGTAGCAGTTGTATATTGGAGCGGAACCGGTAATACAGAGGCAATGGCAAATAAAGTAGCAGAAGGTGCTAAGGCTGCTGGTGCTGAGGTAGAAGTGATCAGCGCTGACGATTTTGACGGAACAGATATCAGCGGTTTTGACGGCGTAGCTTTCGGATGCCCTGCAATGGGAGATGAGGAGCTTGAGGATACCGTATTCCAGCCAGTATTTGAGGCATGTGAGCCAAAGCTTGCAGGCAAGAAAGTAGCTCTTTTCGGTTCCTACGGATGGGGAGATGGCGACTGGATGCGCAGCTGGGAAGAGAAATGCCAGAATGACGGCGTAGCACTTGCTGTTGACAGCGTAATCTGCAACGAAGAGCCAGATGATGAGGCTCAGGCAGCCTGCATCGAGCTTGGAAAGGCTATCTGCTAATTGGGATTGCTTTCATAAAATAGAATATAGGATATTATAACAATAATGATATTTACAGCCGATATTGGTGCGAATAAACGTACTGATAGCGGCTGTTTTGATATATTGGAATTGGAAGAATGAAATTGTACGGCTATAAAATGAAAAATGTAATTTGAACTATTCCTGGGAGGTTTTTGAAGTGATATTTTGAAGAACCGGATTTACTAAATAAATTGACCGGAATCCTGGCAGGGAGTATAATTATGCCAGAGAATTAAGACAGTAAAAATCCCCATAAAAGCCAAAATTCTCCCCTCTGTTCAAAGACTTTCAGATAAGGTAAGATGAAGATAGCAAAGTGGGAGATTATCTCAAAACTACAGCGTAAAGGAGAAAATAGAAATGGCAGTTACAGAGAAAAAATACCAGCTTGGAACAGCTGAGAACCAGGAATTCCTGCAGGGTGTAAGAGATGGTTTATTAAGCTTCGGACATCAGTTTCCGTCACCAGGAGGAAGCTCCTATTATCTTGGAGATGACGGTACTCCATGGAGGGACCGCAACCGCGAGACCTGGATCACAAGCCGTATGACACATGTGTACAGCATTGGTTCCATGTTAGGACATGAGGGCAGCGAGGCGCTGGCAGATGCAGCTTTGAAAGGACTTCGCGGTGAGCTTCATGATGATAAGAATGGTGGCTGGTATGCAGGGCTTACAAAGGATAATGAGATCGTTCCAACCAAGCAGTGCTATGCGCATGCCTTCGTAATTCTGGCGGCTTCTTCCGGCGTTCTGGCTGGCAGAGAAGGGGCAGCAGAGCTGTTGAAGGATGCCCTTGCACTCTATGATCTGCGCTTCTGGAATGAGGAAGAGGGACTTTCCTGTGATACCTGGAATACAGAGTTTACAGAACTGGATTCTTACCGTGGTCTGAATGCCAATATGCACACGGTTGAGGCGTTTCTGGCAGCTGCAGATGTGACAGAGGATGAGAAATACCGCGTACGCGCAGGCAGGATCATCGACCATGTTCTGGTATGGGCGAAGGATAATAACTGGCGTATTCCGGAGCATTTTTCCAGTGACTGGGTACCGGATCTGGAGTGCAACAAAGACCGTCCGGATGACCAGTTTAAGCCATATGGAGCAACTCCTGGACATGGAATTGAGTGGGCAAGACTGATCACACAGTGGGCGCTTTCGACTTACAAAGAGGACAAGGCTGGTGCAGCACCATATATTGAAGCTGCTGAGAATCTATACAATCGTGCTGTTTCCGACGCATGGAACGCAGATGGTGCACCTGGAATCTGCTATACCACCGATTGGAACGGCAAGCCAGTAGTTCACGACAGAATGCACTGGACTCTTGCAGAAGCAATCAATACTTCTGCTGTACTGTCCCATGTAACGGACAATGAGAAATATGCAGCAGATTATGCAGAGTTTATGAAGTATCTGGATGAGAAGGTTCTGGACCACGTAAACGGTTCCTGGTTCCATCAGCTGGATCGGGAGAATAACCTGCTGGAAACCGTATGGCCTGGTAAATCTGACATTTATCATGCACTGCAGGCTACACTGATCCCGTATTATGATCCAAGCTTGTCTATTGCAGTGGCTGTGAAGACGCAGGCGAGATAGTTAATTACATTCTTCGAAGTGTGCTGCTATTAACGAATTGAATCGTGTAATAAAATGTAAAATAGAAATGCCTATGGATTGCAATGTCATATTTGATATGACATAATCGGAAATATAGCTGAAGCTTTTTATATTTTAACAAATGAAAAGGGGGAAGAAGACCATGAAACTTCTTCCCACTTTTGAAATCGAAGGCGCCGGGATCCGTGGCAAGATTGAGAAAAAGTTTACTTTCCTGAAGCCAAAATATCAGGTGGATTTCAATGGCTGGCAGATAAACGGCGATTTCATGGCCTGGAACTACGACGTAACCGACAAACGCGGCAATATTGCCGCCCACATTACCAAAGAACTTCTCCACTGGGGAGATACCTACGTAATCGACTACGCCGATCCCGCGGATGAATTGATGGCACTTCTGTTGGTGATTGCCATTGATGCTGCGAACTGCAGTGGGGATTGATTAAAACGTATTTACAGCAAAGGTCCCGGAAAATATTTCCGGGACTTTTGCTGTATTGTTGTATTTTTATTTACTTTCTTCATACTGGTTCGATTTCCAGATCACGCTCACAAGTCTTGCAATACAAGCCTTTAAATCCTCCAGCTTCAAGGTTCCCTCTGCCAGCTCTTTTTTCATATTGTCATGATCTCCGAAGCAGCCTGGCATTACCAGGTCATTTCCAGCGCGCATGCAGCCAGAAGCGGTACAGCTGTCATCGCGTTCGGTGGTGGTCCAGTCGGTCATGATCATGCCTTTAAATCCCCACTCATTTCTTGCTGCATCTGTACAAAGGTCATGGTTGTTTGCTGCATGGACACCATCTATCAGATTGTAGCTGGTCATAATAGACAGTGGCTGGGATTCCTTTATTGCAATCTCAAAGCCTTTCAGATAAAGCTCACGGATGGTTCTCTCAGAAACAATACTGTCAGAACCCATACGGTTGTCTTCCTGATTGTTGCAGGCAAAATGCTTGATGGTGGTTCCACAGCCGTAGTTGGACTGCACGCCCTCTGTCATGGCAGCCGCAATGGTTCCTGCCACGTATGGATCCTCGGAATAGTACTCGAAGTTCCTTCCGCAAAGAGGATTTCTATGGATGTTCATTCCAGGAGCAAGCCATAAGGTAACCCCGAAATACTCCATTTCTTTTCCAATCATAGCGCCAACTTTCTGGATCAAATCGGTGTTCCATGTCTGCGCCAGCATAGCACCTACCGGGATTGCAGTACAGTACTGATAGTAACGCTCACCTGGCAGTTCTGTTGGTCCGTCATAGAATAAGCCGCCCTCAAGACTAAATTCAAATGGCATGGAAACGATCTTTCCATTGTCCACGTTATAGTACTTCATAAGGCGAAGTCCTGCAGGACCGTCTGCAAGTACAATACTTGCAAGACCTTTGGAGGTAGCGCAGCGGTGTGTCTCACCAGCAGAGCCCGGTACAGAGATTCCTGCTGCACCAAGGTTGCCGCCCTGGGCTTTTCCAGGATCACCAGCTGCAAGGTCAATTAATTCCTCTACAGACAGAGTGTTTACAAAATCCATGGCTTCGGCATCAGCAAGCTCACGATTCTCTTTATAGATAATTTCTTTGGTGGTAAAATCAGCCGCCTTCAGTTTCAGAACCGGAAGGGCTTTTTTAGTTGCCGCTGACTCCAGCTCTGCTTCCCGCTTGCTGCTTGTGCCATTTTTCTGTGCCAGTTCTTTTAATTCCTTTCTTTCTTCTGACAGGAAAAGATTCTTCACCTTCTCAGTCATCACATCCTGATCCAGTTTCACTCCTCCGATCAGCTCTGCGCTCTCCAGACTGTTTCCCAGGAAAATACCATAGAAGCCTTTTTCCAGAACCCAGGCAGCTTTCTTCTCGTCATAAGAAGTCAGACGCTCTACAGGAATTTCCAGAGTCATTTCCTGGCTTTCTCCTGGCTGAAGCAGATCTGTTTTTCCATAAACCACTAGACGATGGGCTTCTTTTTCCAGAGCGCCGCCTGGCAGGGATGTGTATATCTGTACCACTTCCTTACCAGCTGTGATGCCAGTGTTTTTTACAGATACGGATACATGAATTTTATCATTATTGTTATTATTTTTACTTTCTAATTCAATATTTTCTTTTTTTAATGCAAATGTAGTATAAGAAAGTCCGTAACCAAAGCCATAGCGCACCGGAATCTGAAAGGTATCAAAATAGCGGTATCCTACATAGATTCCCTCTTCATAAAATTCCTTCTCCACATTTCCATTATTATGGGAAAAAGTAGCGGCGCTTGGATAGTCCTCATATTTATAAGCCCAGGAATCAACCAGCTTGCCGGAAGGATTCACTTTACCGGAAATCACATCCGCAAAGGCATTTCCACCTTCCATGCCTGGCTGTACGATCACAAGGAGAGCTTTGATATTTGCAAACTCATCCATGAAAGACAGGTCCACCTGACCGCCTGCATTGACGGCAACGATCACATTCTTATAGTATGCACAAAGATCAGATAACATCTGGTGCTCATCATCCTTCAGATAGTAATCGCCTTTGGCTGCATTCCGGTCAGCACCTTCACCAGCCACACGGCTGAGCACATAAATGGCTGTGTCGGTATTCTCACCATCTGCCGGCTTTTTCACAGGATCACCGGTTGGCATGATAAACGGTGTGGTGCTGTAGATGGTGAAGAAATCCATTACATCTCCGCCGTTTCCGCCAGATCTTGCAACAATATCGTTTTTCCAGTCCTGGCGGGCTTTTTCGTAAATCTTATCATAGCTTCGGATCCAGTCTTCATTGGTAATCTTATATCCGGTATTTTTCATTCCCTGCCAGATCGTTACATTTTCACGCTCATTTACATCACCTGAGCCTGTTCCGCCTTTGATGGTCCTGCCAGCGCCTGCGCCGTAGATGGCAACAGCACTTCCGGCCTTTAATGGCAGTACCTTATCCTCGTTTTTCAGAAGGACCATTCCTTCGGCTGCCGCTTCACGGGCAACCAGGCGGTGTTCAGGCTCCCAGGACTGTACTTCCGGATCAGTGGTTCCGGAGAAAGTTCTTTCTTTCAAAATTCGATTCATTGTAATCCCTCTTTCATCATCACAGTTATCTGTTCCCATTTATGCTCTTTGCAAAACCATTTTGCAAAGTGTTCTCTGTGAACGATAACCTCTATTATGCTTCCTGCGCAAATTCTGCAAATGCCTCTTTCACCTTCTGCTCATCGTCAGTATCGGCATTTAGTACCAACGGCTGGCTTAAATCCAGGCTGAAAATTCCCATAATGGATTTAGCATCCACATAATATTTTCCGCTCTGAAGATCCATATCGCAGTCAAATTTGCTGCAGATCTTGTTGAATTTATCCGCATCCTGCATGGACACGATCTTTACGCTTAATTTTACCATAATCAAAATCCTCCTTACAAGTCTCTTTCTTCAAAGTACCATATATCGAACTTTACAGCTGTTGCTTTCACAGATGTTTCCAAAGCATTTTTAAAGTACAGTTTCTTTCAAACCTAATTACTTCTCGCTAAAATATTCTCTCAGCAGATAAGTCGGTGTACAGCTCCACGCATGGCAATAGCTGTTTACAATACTGCTTCCATATGGGGACTCTGCCGGATTTTCCGGATTGTAAAGCTCCCAGAAGGTATCTGCACCGTGACGGATCATGCCGCCCCAGTAATATTTCATGTAATCCATAGCAGCCTCTTTTTTGCCGCACAGAAGCAGTGCTTCTACATAATGATGGTTCATATAGGGGGAAACCATGCCTTTTTCCGGTTTCAGAGCAGCCACTTTTTCCAGAATTCTGCCGCCTTCTGCCGGATTCACAACACCGGCCAGTACCATCCATACCTGGCTTGCATAGTTGATCTGTTTTTCTTCGCCGCTTACGAATAAACCGCTTGCAGGATCCAACAGGTACTTCCTTGCAGCCTCTGTTTTCGCAGCTGCCTCGCTGGAAAGTTCGGCCTCTTTTTCTTTATTTCCAAGTATCTGTGCAATCTCCAGAACCTTTTTGGCACAGTAGATATATACGCCCTGCATGGCCGCCTGTTTGTCCAGGCCTTCTGTCCAGTCGATGAAAGCCCAGAAGCCTTCGCCAGATTGCAGCAGATCTTTTTCATCAAACTGAGCCTTTGCCAGTTCCATCTGACGATATGCACATTCGCTCAGGTCCTGAAGTGTCTTCATGTCACCAGAAGCCTTATAATAATCCAGAAGAGCAGCTCCGAAGAACATGGAGTAATCCAGAAGGAAGGTATCATCCACAATAAATTGGGGTTCTGTGAAAAGGCAGGCACTTACCAGACCATCCTCCCTTGTCTGGGCAGCAAACAAGTAGAGGCATCTTTTTACCAGGTCAAAATTACGGAAGGTAGCATAGTTTGCCAGAGCCTGCAGTCTTAAATCCCCAAGCCAGAGACGTCTGTCACGTTTCGGACCGTCCTCGAAAACGGACTGCATACAATTCATCAAAGTACGGAGGCTTACTCTGTCCAGAGCACGAATCATTTCGTCATCACTTTCAAAAGGCTTTACCTGATCCATACTGACGGAAGAAACGCTGACACAGGTCACATCCTCTACAACCAGCTGCCATTTCAGAGAAGTGTCAATGGCTTCGATTTCCATATAGCGGAAAGCATAACGTCTTGGCAATTTCAATTCCGCAGGAAGGACGTCCACATGAAGGAACTCTTCCTGGATCCAGCCACGGCTGATCCATCCATCATAGTCTTTAGAATCCTCGGTCATTTCTTTTGCAATCTCACCGAATTTCAGGCGGAAGAATGCAGGTGCATCCTGAGGGCTTCCAACAGAAGCCAGCTTCAGAGTTACATATCCAACCTGGTGATCTCCGAAATCCAGGCACAGCTTATCACCTTTTGAAAGGTGATAGCCGGAAAGATGCTCGATAGAATCACGAAGAACTACCTCTGGGTAAACATTCTGTGTTTTCACAATGTCCACAATAGACGCCGGTTTTACCACTATTTCATGAAGCTTTGGCGCACAGGCCTCTGCTTTTTTTACAAAGCCCTCATTTGTCACGCGGACCATATTCAGATCAATGCTTACTTCAGGCATTACGCAGTTCTCCTTTCATCCAGCTCCTTAATGATCTGTGGATAGATCTTATCAAGGTTATAGAACATCATCGTGATGATAGTTGCAATATTCATAACAATGGGAACCCAGATATACATGGTTGTAATGTAGCTCTGTGCGGTTGTGCTCTGTACGGAAAGGGCAGCGTCAAATCCACCGAACTGGAGAAGAGCTGCTCCAATACTGCTGGCGATTGCCATACCAACTTTTCCGATAAATCCGTTTACTGCGGAAAGAGTTCCAGCTGTGTTGACACCGCTTTTCCACTCACCGTAGTCAACCGGGTCAGGCTGCATTGCAAAGTGCATGCTTCCTTTCAGACCATATCCGGCAGCTGCGATCACGGCGCCACCGATGAGTACCGGTACATTTGTTCCGCCAAAGAAGATGATGAGAAGACCGCCTGCATGCACTACGCTTCCTCCGATCATCAGATTTCTCTTACTTGTAAGTTTTACAAGGAATGGAGCCAAAAGGTTAGTTACGATCGGAACCAGTGTTGTGATGGTCGCTACGATCTGTACCATAGCGGTGTTCTGAACAACGTATGTAAAGTAATAAATAACGGCGCTTGCCTGGATCACATATCCGCCGAAGAACCATACAATGTTCAGTGCAAATAATTTCCATGGACCATTGTGGAGCAGACAGGAAATGTTTGCTTTCAGGCTGACTTTTTCTGACTGTACCATAACTCGTTCTTTGGTGTTAAAGAAGCAGAAGAAAAATACCAGACATCCGATCACACCGAAGATGATCATGACAATACGGAAACCAAGTGCTTCATTTCCGTTTCCAAACTTGTCTACCAGTGTTAAGGCAAAAGCACTTACAACTGTGGAACCAACGGATGAGAAGAAGGTTCTGCAGGATGCAAGGACGGTTCTCTCATGTGGGTTTTCGCTTAGTGCCGGAAGGATGGATGCCATTGGGATGTTGACAATTGTGTAGGATGTTGACAGTAAAATGTAAGTGACATATGCGTAGATCAGCATTCCCGTCTGTCCAATATCCGGGACAGAAAATGCAAGAACTGCTGTGACACCAAATGGAATTGCTCCAAACAGGATCCAGGGTCTTGATTTTCCCCATCTTGTATTGGTCTTATCAATCAGGTATCCTACGATCAGGTCAGAAACGCCATCGATAAATTTGGTTACCAGGAACATGATGCTGACTGCACCTGCATTTAAGTGCATTACATTTGTGTAAAAATACAGCAGATACAGGGAAATCATCTGCCAGATCAGGTTGCAGGCAAAATCGGATGAACCGTAGCCGATTCTCTGACGCCAGAGAACGATCTTTACTTTCTTTTCAACTTCGTTCATTTTTCATACCTCCGTGGTTTTTTGATGGTTTTACTTTAACCCTTTTAGGAGGTTTCTCCAATTGTGATTTTTTTCGTGAAAGACTGACTTTTTTTACGATTTGTTTTCGAAAAGCATGATCTTTTTTTGGCTGCGTTTTTTGCTGATTATGGGTTTTCTTATAAAATGATACATGGTATACTCAGCTTAATTATAAGTAGTATATTAATTCCAAACAGTCCCGGGACATCACCGTTTCTGCTTTCTAAAAAGGGGTTCTGCTTAGGGAAACTTTATAACATAATGAGGATCGTACTATGAAATTAACCAGAAGTGAATTTCAGGATTACATACATTCTTACGAGACAGACGAGATTTTTTACCGGGATCTGTACTTTGCAGAAAAAGAGCACCCGGAAACATTTATGGAATACTGCCAGGGACTGGACCGGGAACTGATCACCAGCCACAGGCTGTATGTCCCTGCCCTTCGCAAGGAGGCCTGGTTTCCTTACCTGGAAGAGAGCGATATGTTCCGGGATTTTAATGGAAATATTATGCTGTGCAAGCATTACCGTTATTCTCCGGTCTATGTACACGAGCATGAGTTCTTTGAGATCCTTTGTGTTTATGATGGAACTGCGCACACGGAGATCCAGGGAATTTCCCATACCCTGCACACGGGAGATATCTGTATTATTCCGCCTCACACCAGACATAGTGTGAGCATTTTTGATGACAGTATTGCCTTCAATATTCTGGTACGGGGTTCTACCTTCCAGACCACCTTTTTCCAGACACTGACTGCTGACAGTGCGCTGGCCCAGTTTTTTGCTCATGTGTTATACCATAAAACGGAGGGGAATTTTCTGATCTTTCACGCTGGAAATGATCATATTGTTATGGAATCACTGGAAAATCTTTATATCGAATATCTTGGACATGAGAAATACAACTATACCTTTCTAAATTCCATGCTGGTGCTTTTCTGGGCACAGCTTCTGCGTTATCATGAGAAGGATATTGAGTCTATTCTTACAAAGGATACTACAGGAAGTTCTATGACGGAGATTCTGAATTATCTGAACCACAATTACCAGACTGTCACCTTAAGTGACACGGCTGCCCATTTCGGATACAGTGTTTCCCATTTCAGCACTTTGATCAAGGAAGGAACCGGACGGAATTTTCTTCAGATCATCCGCGATATCAAACTGAACCAGGCTTGCCGGGCCCTCCGGGAAACCACCCTTAGTATTCCTGCCATCTGTGAACTGGTAGGATATGAAACACCGGAGCATTTTATGAGGACGTTTAAGAAGGCGTACGGGATGACACCTGGGGAATATCGGAAGAAGCCAAGAGAATAAAAATTAAGAGCAGGAGATGAGTGTAGTTCGGAAGGGATTTTAGCAGATTTTCTTTCACAGAACCGTGCGGAGGCGATTAGAATGAGTATATTTGAGTATGACAAAGAGGTTGAAGAACGAAAACTGAGGAGGACAGAATCTGGCGTTGATTCTGTCCTCTTGAGATATTGGGCTGAAAGGGAATGTTTCCTTTTCACGGTAAACTTCATTCATCCCACCCATCATACAGCCGGATGTTCACCTGGATATTTCTGACTACATCTCCATCATCTAAGTCCATATCGTCAGGATCTGTGATGGGAGGGAGCTCTGGGACTTCTTCGGAGAGCTCTACGGAGATCCAGTCGAATGCGGCGGCGTTGGCGTTTTCGATGGCCTCGTCTAAGGTGTCGCCCTCGCCGAAGCAGCCTTCCAGGTCAGGGAAAGTTCCCTTATAGCGACCGTTTTCGGTTTTCTTAAAAACTGCAGGATATATAAATTTCATGATAAACCTCCCGGAAATAAAATAACATATTGAAAATTAATTTCAATTATAAGCGTTTGGGCATGTAAATACAAGATAAGAAAAAACTTGTATTTAAGAAAATACGAAACGAGAAAAGATGTGGCAGCGGAGCCAAAAAGAATCCGAGAAACAGGATTGTCAAATATAGGGGAAAATGATATTCTTACAACAGAGTAAGAAAACATCTGCTGGAGGTGAAATCTTGGAATTTCAGCACGAATTGATCATACCAAATGAAGGGCTTCCCTTCAAAATATTTTTATTCGAAGGCGGACACGGCAATTACGAAAGAGAGAAGCACTGGCATACCTCGATCGAGATTTTTGCAGTGCTAAAAGGTAGACTGACCTTTTACCTCAATGAAGAAGAGTACCCCCTGGAGGCAGGCGGACTGATCATTATTAATTCCAATGAAATCCATTCCATTCACGCTCCGGGGAAAAATGAGACCGTGGTTCTGCAGATCCCGCTGAAGCAGTTTGAGAAATATTTTACCGCACAGCGCTTTATCCGTTTTACCAGTGCGGCCCGAGTAGCAAGGGACAAAAAGTCCAAAGCCCCAGATAACCGGAAGCTTGCTTTTTTCATAGAAGAGCTTTACAAGGTGTACCGCGCCCGTGAGGAAGGCTGGGAGTACCGGACTATGGCTCTGTACTACAATATTTTGTACCTGATGGTAAGAGATTACCGTGAGACAGAGGCAGCCCAGGAGGAAATCCAGGACAGCCGCCGCCTGGATGCTTTGTCAAAAATTACCACTTACATGCGTGAACATTATACAGAAGAACTAAAACTTTCCGAGATGGCGAATTTATTTGGCTATTCAGACGCTTATTTGTCGCGAATGTTCAAAAAGTATGCAAAAATCAATTTTAAGGCTTATTTACAGGAAATTCGCATGTCCTATGCCTGCCGGGAATTGAAAAACACGAAAAAAACAGTGAGCCAGATCGCCCTGGACAACGGTTTCGCCAGCAGCAGAGCCTTTTCCAGAGAGTTTCAGAAGAAATATGGCAGACTTCCAAGCGAAGTGAGACAAAAATATAACATAGCTCAAAAAGAGGAAAATGTCAAAAAAGTGCTATAGATAAGACAAGAAAACCGTCGTAAAGCATACCAGAAGATGGTATGCTTTTTTCATGCAAAAAGAATTGTGCAGAACATGCGCAAAAGGAGGTTAATCGTGAAGATTCAGAAAGTAACAGATCCGGCCTTCCGCAAATACGGACAAGTGCTGGAGGGATATGACTTTACAGGCCTTATCAAAGAGATGAAGCACACACCGGTTCCGGAGGACGTGATCTACGTTCCATCTGTGGAAGAACTGGAGGCACTGGATGTTATGAAAGACCTGCAGAACAAGGGATACGGCGGACTGCCGGTCCAGATCGGATACTGCAATGGTCATAACAAGAAGCTGAATGCAGTGGAGTATCATCGTAACTCCGAGATCAATGTAGCGGTTACAGACCTTGTCCTTCTTATTGGACATCAGCAGGACATTGAGCCGGATCATACCTATGACACATCCAAGATCGAGGCATTCCTTGTACCGGCTGGAACCGGAATCGAGGTTTATGCTACCACACTTCACTATGCACCATGCCATGTGAATGAGGGCGGTTTCCAGTGTGTAGTTGTACTTCCTAAGGGAACCAACACAGACCTTACCTTCCAGACTGAGAAGACTGGAGAGGACAGCCTGATGACAGCTAAGAATAAATGGCTGATCGCACATGAGGATGCGAAGATCGAAGGCGCATTCAATGGTCTGAAGGGTGAGAATATCACAATCGACTGATACACAACAGATTTTTACAATCTGTGGGTTGCATGATTCAATAATTAGAATATTAAAATATGGAGGAATACATATTATGAACAATATACCAGTAGTAAAACTTGGATTAATCGCAGTAAGCCGTGACTGTTTCCCGATTCAGCTTTCTGAGAAGAGACGCGCAGCTATCATGGACGCTTACAAAGGTGAGCTTTATGAATGTCCAGTAACTGTTGAGAATGAGAAAGACATGGAGAAGGCTCTTGAGGATGTAAACAAAGCTGAGTGTAATGCACTTGTTGTTTTCCTTGGAAACTTCGGCCCAGAGACTCCAGAGACTCTGATCGCTGAGAGATTTGACGGACCTTGCATGTATGTATCCGCAGCTGAGGGTGACGGCGACATGATCAACGGACGTGGCGATGCTTACTGTGGTATGCTGAACTGCTCCTACAACCTGAAAATGCGTCATCTGAAAGCTTATATTCCGGAATATCCGGTTGGAACAGCTGATGACATCGCAAAGATGATCGCTGACTTCGTACCAGTTGCACGTGCCGTTATCGGTGTTCGTAATCTGAAGATCATTACCTTTGGACCACGTCCACAGGATTTCTTCGCATGTAATGCACCGATCAAAGGACTCTATGAGCTGGGTGTTGAGATCGAAGAGAACTCTGAGCTTGACCTTCTGGTTGCTTACAAAGAGCATGAGAACGATCCTCGTATCCCAGAGGTTTGCGCAGATATGGCGAAGGAAATGGGCGAGGGCAGATATTATGCTGACCTTAGCGAGAGAATGGCACAGTTCGAGCTTACTCTTCTTGACTGGGCAGAGGCTCACAAGGGCGCTAGAAAATACGTTGCATTTGCTGATAAATGCTGGCCGGCATTCCCGTCACAGTTTGGATTTGAGCCATGCTATGTAAACAGCCGTCTTGCTTCCAGAGGAATCCCGGTATCCTGTGAGGTTGATATCTACGGAGCACTCAGCGAGTACATCGGACTTTGCATTTCCAATGACGCTGTTACACTGCTTGACATCAACAACTCTGTTCCGCAGTACATCTACGATGAGGACATCAAGGGCAAATATGATTACAAGCTTACAGATACATTCATGGGCTTCCATTGTGGAAATACTCCTGCTTGCAAGATGTGCGATTCCAGAGCTGTTAAATATCAGCTGATCCAGCACAGACTTCTTGAGCCAGCAGGATCTGAGCCAGACTTCACAAGAGGAACTCTTGAGGGAGATATCGCTGCTTCTGATATTACATTCTATCGTCTGCAGTGCAACTCTGAGGGAGAGCTTGTTTCCTATGTTGCAGAAGGTGAAGTTCTTGACGTACCTACAAGATCCTTCGGTGGTATCGGTATCTTCGCGATCAAAGAGATGGGAAGATTCTACCGTCACGTACTGATCGAGGGTAACTTCCCGCATCACGGCGCAGTTATGTTCGGACATTATGGAAAAGCATTCTACGAAGTAGTGAAATTCCTTGGACTTGATGTTAAGAAGATCGGTTACAACCAGCCAGCTGGTGTAAGATATCCTACAGAGAATCCATGGGGCTAATACCTGGGCATGGCCCACGGGCTGCTCGCAGGATGAAATGACTTGAATAGAAATTTATAGGCGTATATAGAAACGGCCGTACCACTTTATGCGGTACGGCTGTTTTTAGATAGCTGCAAACTCTTACAGAATTTTTTGCTATCGCAGAGCGCCGCACATATGACGTTAAGGAGGATAAAAATGTATTTTATCGGTGTTGATCTTGGTACTTCCGCAGTAAAACTTCTTCTTATGGAAGAATCCGGAAAAATTTGTAATATCGTATCAAAAGAATATCCATTATTTTTCCCGCATCCGGGCTGGTCTGAGCAGAATCCGGAAGACTGGTACACACAGAGTATGGCTGGAATGAAAGAACTGACAGAGGGTATTGACCGCTCCCAGGTTGCAGGAATCAGCTTTGGCGGACAGATGCATGGTCTGGTAACCTTAGACGATCAGGATCAGGTAATCCGTCCTGCAATTCTTTGGAACGATGGACGTACTTCTGAGGAGACTGATTATCTGAACAATGTGATCGGCAAGGACAAGCTTTCCAAGTATACTGCAAACATTGCATTTGCTGGCTTTACTGCTCCGAAGATCCTGTGGATGAAGAAAAATGAGCCGGAGAAATTTGCAAAAGTAGTGAAGATCATGCTTCCCAAGGATTACCTGGCTTATCGTTTAAGCGGTTCCTTCTGCACAGATGTATCTGACGCTTCCGGTATGCTTCTTCTGGATGTAAAGAATCGCTGCTGGTCTAAAGAAATGATGGAGATCTGCGGTGTGAAAGAAGAGCAGCTTCCGAAGGTTTATGAGAGCTGGGAGGTTGTTGGAACACTGAAACCAGAGGTTGCAAAAGAGCTTGGTTTCTCTGAGGATGTAAAGGTTATCGCTGGTGCTGGAGACAATGCAGCAGCAGCTGTTGGTACTGGAACTGTTGGTGACGGACAGTGCAATATTTCCGTGGGTACTTCTGGAACTGTGTTTATTTCCAGCAAGAATTTTGGCGTAGATGAGCACAATGCCCTTCATTCTTTCTGCCATGCAGATGGAAGCTATCATCTGATGGGATGTATGCTCAGCGCTGCTTCCTGTAATAAATGGTGGGCTGAGGAAATCCTTGGAACAAAAGATTTCAACGCAGAGCAGGCTCCTATTAAGAAGCTTGGTGAGAACCACGTATTCTTCCTGCCATACCTGATGGGTGAGCGTTCTCCGCACAATGATCCGGACGCAAGAGGCGTATTCTTCGGCATGTCTATGGACACTTCAAGAGCAGATATGACTCAGGCTGTCCTGGAAGGTGTTGCTTTTGCTCTTCGTGATTCCCTGGAAGTAGCCAAGAGCCTTGGAATCAAGATTGAGCGTACCAAGATCTGCGGCGGCGGTGCTAAGAGCCCACTGTGGAAGCAGATCATTGCAAATGTTATGAATATTAAGGTTGATGTTCTGGAAGTGGAAGAGGGACCGTCACTTGGAGGTGCTATGCTGGCTGCTGTTGGCTGTGGTGTTTACCCGGATGTTGAGACTGCTGGCAAGAAGCTTGCCAAGGTAGTGGATACGGTAGAGCCTACACCGGAGCTGGCTGCGAAATATGAGGAGAGATACCAGAAGTTTAAAGAACTGTATCCGGTTATGAAACCGCTGTTTAAGAATCTGTAAGCAGTGCCTCAATGCGAAAGCAATTTTGTAATTGATAAAAACTAGTACATCATAAACTAAGCAACTGCCACATTGACTTATCTGATTTTTCATATGCCACTCCTAAGTCGGTCGCCGTAGCCACCGCTACGCCTCTTTCCTCTGCCTGGCATATGAAGAAATCATCCTACGTCAATGTAGCAGAGATGCACTAGTAAATAAAATGGTGATTGTGTTAGTTGTGAAAAAATGACATAATCACCATTTTTATATATTCTGGATATTTATAGAATGAATTTCTCCAGAACCTCCGCGACGCCGTCCTCATTGTTGGTGCGTGTAGTAATATAATCCGCGCATTCTTTCACGCCCTCTGGCGCGTTTGCCATGGCAGCGCCAAGTGCTGCATGCTGGATCATAGACAGGTCATTGAAGCCGTCGCCGATGGCGATGGTCTGATCGTGGGTGAAGCCGTAGAGTTCCCCAATCCGGTCAATAGCAGCGGCTTTTGACACTTGGCTGTTGAAGAATTCCAGATAAAATGGCTTGGAAGTACAGAAGGTGACATTGTGGAAATGAGCTGTATTTTGCAGCTCTTTTTCTATTTGCTGAATTTTTAAGGTATCGTCATACCATAGGATTTTTGTAATCCCCTGCGCCAGAAGCTGGCCTGTAGATGGCATGAGAAGCGGCGTTACCTTGGTAGCCTGGCTGTATTCCTGAATACGGTCATTGAGCTTGTTCCCATATAATTTATTATCCGACCAGATGCACATGGTAGTATCATAGTTCATTCCTGCTTCCAGGATCAGACGGGCATCGTCAGATTCCAGCTCCTGTTTATACAGAACACGTCCGTCAGCAGAATCCAGGATCATAGCCCCGTTATAGGTGATCACTGGCCCCTGGATCCCCAGCTGTTCCTGATACCGCTCCACTCCCTGAATAGGGCGCCCTGTGCAGATGGAGAAAATCAATCCCTGCGAAACTGCGCGTCGGATAATTTCTACCGTGTATGGCGTAATTTCATTTTCATCATTTAATAAAGTGCCGTCCATATCGGCGGCTGCGAATCTGTAATCCATGATGCCTCCACGAAAGATAAAAAGTAATGTATGGCAAATAGCTGTCTTATAAGAGAAAGCCCGCTGTGTGAGAAAATCCTGTAAGCGGACTTCCTTTTGTATTATAAGCTGAATACCGCGCTTTAATCAATCATTTTGAACTGTTTTTTGTGCAAAGATTTTTAGCCCAGAATGTTGACGAATAAGGATAATCCGAGTATCTTATTAATTATAATGCTTAAAAATTATTTGGTTCAACTCCAATTTTAGTGGATAAGGGTCAAAAGGGGCGTGGCACAGCCAGCTGTAACTTGCCAGCAACAAGGTATATCATCGAGGCAAATCCTCTGAATGTATTAAAG
>NZ_JBQKLL010000022.1:0-55952 GCF_052116245.1 Blautia sp. Sow4_E7 | reverse complement strand
TGCATTTTTCGTCATCATAAAAAACACCGCCCTTCTGATATTTATTATATCAGAAAAGCGGTTCCAACAATAGCAAAACCCTGCAAAAGCAGGGCTTTGTCTACAATCTGAAGGACATGACTTACAATTCAAGTCATGTCCTTATGTACCTTCTTTTGGTTTTACTGAATTTATAGCTGCAATATCATATCATCTGAGATTATAATGCTACTGCAATCTTATCCTGTAATGCTTCTGGTAACTCTTCTTTATCAAGGGTAATACTAACAACTACAGAAATGCCGTATTTCTCGCTGATCTTATCGAGCTGTCCGAGAGTATCTGTAACGTCTGCATCTTCCAGTTTGGAAACTTTAAGGAAGCTGTCCAGATAAATCTGCTCAAGATCGTGATCCTGGGAGATAATACCACAGATAAAACCTACGAACTCATCTGCATTCTTCAATGGATAAGAGGAAACGTCGATCAGACGTACCTTATTGTTAAGCTCATACATGTGTTTGGTACTCTTGTCAAGATAAACTATGCTTCCGTTAGCTTCTTTCACTGCGTTGTTTACTCTGTCTAAGAGCACTTTTGTTTTGCCTTTGCCTTTCTTTCCTACGATCAGTTCAACCATGATGTTTTCCTCCTTAGACAATATGATATTAAATTTTTACCAAAAACCTTGTTTAATATGTTTCATATTATAGTATAATTTTTCTAAAAATACAAGAGTTTTTTTAATATTTCTGTCTATTTTTCTCAATTGTGGCTACGATTCCGGGGCCCATGAAAAACATCACAGGAACAGCACCGGTCAGACAAACATCTTCAGCAGACCGTATTATCTTCCCTCTCAGTTAATGTTCTGCAGCAAAGAAGACATCTGCTGATAAAGCTCATCCTTGGTGGCAGCTCCCATTACAATGGAAATATAGGGCTTTCCGTAGGCATTCTGACTGAGCAGAGCCAGACAGTTTCCTGCATTGTCTGTGGTACCGGTTTTGCCTCCTAAAATGGTCACATTCTTTGGCGGGGTAGCTTCTCCGGTAAGATAGTGATCGGTAGCGGTTAAAGTAGTGCTTGCACTGCTTCCATCAGCATGTGTGTACTCTACCGTATAGGATCCCAACTGGGTGATATTGGTAAACTCCGGGTAATTCAAAGCCTCCTTTAACATCAGATATATGTCATAAGGAGTGGTATAATGATTCTCATCCTGCAGACCATGAGGATTGGTAAAATGAGTTCCTGTGCACCCCAGCTCCTGTGCATAGCTGTTCATCATCTCCACAAATCCTTCTGTAGAACCACCTACATGCTCTGCAATGGCTGCGGCAGCATCGTTGCCGGAATACACCAGAAGACAGTGAAGAAGCTGATCCATGGTAACCTGGTCTCCTTCCCAGAAACCGCAGACCTGGGAACCTTCTTCCAGATTCAGGTTCTCCTGTGTGATCGTCACTACGTCATCCATATTCCCATATTTCAGAGCAAGCATAGCGGTCATGATCTTGGTGATACTTGCCGGATACACTTTCTGAAGAGCCTGTTTTGAATAAAGGACTTTTCGGTCATCCAGATCCAGAAGAAGCCCTTTCTGTTCTTCCCCAAGGGATACTCCATCCATAGGAACATCTGATACCACCACGCATAAATTCTTGGCGAATCCATCTGCTCTAAGATTGTCGGAATCTGTTAGCCCTCCGGAAAATTCTTTGGATGCGGTGTATGGCTCATCCAATTTGCCAAAAATGCTTCCACTTCGAAGCAGGTAAATTGCTCCGATTCCCACACCACCTAGTATGATTAGAAGCAGAAGCAAAAGAATGGTATTTTTTATTCTCCACCTTCTTGCTTTGCGGTATTTTGCAGACTTGCGCCTGGAACTGTTCTTCTTTGCGGCTGTCATAAGTATTCCTCTTTCTTATCGATTTCTTTTTTCTTAAGTTCTTTATTATAAGCACTGCTCTGCAGACCTACATTCATCACCAGTCCCATACCGATAAACAGACTGACAAGAGAAGTCAGACCATAACTTACAAATGGAAGGGGTGTACCTGTATTCGGTGCCAGTCCTGTGGCAACACAGATATTCAGGAAACTCTGTATCGCCACAATACTGCCAATTCCACAGCAGACTATTTTTCCTGCAAGGTCCTTTGCACGCAGACTCATCCGGATACATTCCACCGAAATCAGCAATAGCAAAACAATCAAAGTGATACATCCTATGAATCCGTACTCTTCTCCTGCAACTGCAAAAATAAAGTCAGTCTGGTTCTCTGCAACAAAGTTTCCTGCATTTACGGAAGAAACCTGATCATCCCCTGAAAGCTTCTTTCCCACCAGCTCTCCAGAAGCAATTGCAGTTTTGGAGTTGTTCTGCTGTTCAATATCATCCTGATACTCCTCATTTTCTGGATAAAGGAATGACATAATACGCTGTCTCTGGTAATCCTTGATCAGTGTCTGATCTGGCTGCACAACAATGGACAAAAATATAATAAGCAGCGGAACAGCGATCAGGATCGCACCCCCAATGATCTTATAACTCAATCCGGCCACATACAGAAGAATACAGAAAATGATGGTTACTGTAATGGTATTCTTCATATCAGGCTGTGCATAGATCAACGCCAGCGGAACAGCCAAAAGAAGTACAGACTCTGCCAGTATCTTAAAGGTATTGATATCATCCTCGTGATCCATGAAAAACTTAGCGAAAAACAAAATAATAATGATCTTGGAAAGCTCTGTAGGCTGAAAACGGAAGCCTCCAATGTCCAGCCATCTGGAGGCACCACCAGCCTCACTTCCGAACAAACGCACACCAATAAGCATAAGCAGATTAAAGCCATACATAATCCACTGGAAATTCAATATCCAGGAATAATCCATTAAGGACAGGATCACAAGGATCACAAGTCCCATCACCACCCCCAAAAGCTGTTTGTTTCTTAAATCCGGTGAAGCGCTGGCCACCAGCTGTACTCCAAACAGACTGATCGCAGTCAGGAGAATTACCAGTTTAAAATTGTAAAAACGAAGCTTATACTGTTTAATCATAAATTTATCTGTCCTTTTTCGTTATCACCGGAATATATGCCATCAAAACCGGCGGTTCCTGTGATATCTGTATTTTTACTTTATTCTCCTCTATGGTTACATACTTTTTTACTGTATGTACCAGATCACTTTTTAACATTTTCATCATCTGTGGAGAGCACTCTATGCGTTCCGAGATCAGGAGCAGTTTCATCCTGTCACGGGCATATCCTGCCGAACGCCTTTTATCGTGAAAAAAAGGTTTCATGCAAAATCCCTCCGTTTTCGATTATCTGTTTACATAATATTATTATTGACAACTATACATTTCATAATCTATTTCCAGCAGATATCTGGCAGTGTGGCGAAATCTCATTTAATGTCTTTTAAACAATCTTGAGAACATACTTTTCTTCTGTTTGATCTCTACAAAAGGCACATCCTCTCCCATAAGTCTTTTGCAGATATTGCGGTATTCTTCCTCTGCCTGGGAATTCTTTCCGGAAAGCGGCTCTCCCTGGTTGGTGGCTACTACGATCTGCTCATCATCCAAAAGAGTTCCAATCAGGTCCACTGCCAGAATCTCTGTCACATCATCAACAGACATCATATCTCCCCTGGCAATCATATCCGGCCGCAGCCTGTTAATGATCAGATGAATATCCCGAAGATCATTTGCCTCCAGAAGACCAATGATACGGTCCGCGTCACGGATCGCGGACACCTCCGGAGTTGTCACTACAAGAGCCTTATCCGCACCTGCAATGGCATTTTTGAATCCCTGTTCGATTCCAGCTGGGCAATCCAGCAGAATATAATCAAACTCTTCCCGAAGATCATCTGTTAATTTGATCATCTGTTCCGGAGATACTGCTGTTTTATCCTTCGTCTGTGCTGAGGGCAGCAAATACAGTTCCGGATGACGCTTATCCTTGATCAGGGCCTGTTTCATGCGGCAGCTTCCATTTACCACATCCACCAGATTATATACGATCCGGTTCTCCAGTCCAAGCACAACATCCAGATTGCGAAGACCAATATCGGTATCCACAACTACTGTTTTCTTACCCATCATAGCCAATCCGGTTCCTATATTGGCAACGGTAGTAGTTTTTCCTACACCGCCTTTTCCGGATGTAATGACAATGACTTCACCCATTTCTTCTGATTCCTCCTAAACAAAATGTTCCAAAATTCTGGTATTTCTCTTATGGATATGCCTGCCAGGGCACTCCTGGCAGGCATAAACAGTATTAGTCATTCGATACATCACTGGTATCTGTGGAAGCAACACCGGTGAGAATAGAATCTTTATCCGCAAGATTGTACATATATTTGAAAATATCATTAGCAGCCAGACATGCATTACCAGAGCTGTAACCATTGGCAATACGGATTGCTATGGCATACTCTGGATCGGACGCAGGTGCATACCCAATAAAAAGTCCATGGTTTGGATGGCGAAGATCAAGCTCGGCAGTACCAGTCTTGCCTGCCACTTCTACACCAAGGCCATCAAACTGTGTATGTGTCTGAATTACACGGCGCATACCATCATGGATCACATCCCAGATATTAGAAGAAATATTTGCCACATCCTGAATCTCTGGTTCATATTCCTGGATCACTTCACCTTTTGGATCACTTACCTTGTCCAGCAGCGTCAGCTTGAAAATATTGCCGGAGGTAGCCATCACAGTGGCATAGCGTGCAAGCTCTGTGGTTGTAAACAGGTTATTTCCCTGTCCCATGTAGGATGGAACTGCTTTCGCATCTGATACCTTGGGAGATGCCTCAGAAAGCTCGATTCCTGTTTTCTGGTCCAGGCCGATCAAAGAAGCATATTCCTGAAGCTTGCTTAAGCTCTGTACCTCGGAAAATTCATTATCCCCAACTTTTCCAAGCTGGAAACCGATCATATTGAAGAAGTAGTTACAGGACTGTTCGATAGCCGTACGGATATCAAGTCCCCCGTGGCCATTCTTATCCCAACAGTTAATAGGCGGATCCACATAATCAAAGGTTCCGGTACATTCAATATAAGTACCCTCGTCAATAACCCCTTCTTCCATACCCGCAATGGTGGAAAGAAGCTTCAAGGTAGAACCAGGCGCTGTAGTCTGCTGGGTAGCCTTATTAAAGAATGGACTGGACTGGTCAAGTGCCAGCTTCGCATAATACTCTGTATCCATATCATTAGTCAGACGGTTATTGTCATATCCCGGATAGGAAACCAGAGCTACTACATCTCCTGTCTTTACATCTACCACTACTGCAGAAGCAGAACATGGCATCAGAGCCAGCTGTGCAGGCTCAATCTCCAGGGTATAGATCTTGTTGATCATGAAATCATACGCCCCGATTGCGCCGGAAGCCAGACTTTCGTATACGCCATCGTTCTTGTCCAGCACTCCCTGTTCGTAAAGGACAAGGCAGATTTCCTGGCCGGAAATGGTATCTCCAAGGAGCATGTACTTATACAAAAGCTTGGAGAATCCGGTATCTGTGCTGAGATAATCAATAATATAAGCCGTCAGAGCCTGGTAGATTTCTTCTGAATCCAGATATTCTCCCTCTGGTGAAAAGCTGCTGATATCGATCCATCCCTGGCTGGTAGCATAAGTCAGATAATCCTTCAGACTGATGCTCTCATCTGTTGTCCAGGCCTTATAGGTGGCATCTGAAGTATCTATGGCATCTCTGGAAATAATTCCCAGGGTATCCCTAAGAAGATCATTACAGATGTAGGAAAGATATTCCTGGGTTTCCTCATCCTCGTCCTTGTAGGCAGACGGATTGGATCCATTCAGCTTCTTGCTTATTGTATCAAAAACACTCTGCTGCTTTTGTTGAAATTTGGCATATAAATTTTTTTCTACGTCAGAAGCATCTTCATTACTGAATTTGTTAATATCGATGACACTATTGGAGATCAGCGCATTGTATACATCATAGATTGGAATACGGATCTGGCTGGCATCGGTAACGCTGGAATAGTCAAAGGTCTTCACAGCGTCAATTTTTGTCAGAAGCACACCGGCAACACGCTGCTTCAGGATCTGATAAATTGCAGACTGCCAGTCTGTATCAATGGTAAGCTGCACATCATTTCCTGCAACAGGCTCCACCTTGGTATCCTCGTCGATTTTCAGGACTTTTCCCAGGTTATCTACAGAAACAGTCTCTTTACCGTCTGTTCCCTGAAGAGTCAGCTCCATATACTGCTCAATTCCCGCTTTACCGACAACTGCATCATTGGAATAATCCGGGTTCTGCTTGCGAAGCTCTGTCAGCTCTTCGGAAGAAGCCTTACCTGTATACCCCAGGATTGGCGCCATACTTTCATCGTCAATGTACTGACGGATGGAATCCTCTACAACGTCAATTCCCTGAAGGCCAGTCTTATTCTCCATGATCGCAGCAACAGATTCCTCACTTACATTTGTAGCAATGGTAACCTGCATGTATTTCTTAAAACTGTTGGTATTCAATTCATAACGGATGGTAGCAATGTCCAGCATTTCCTGCCTGGTGAGGGTAAGCGGCAGACCGTGAGAGGTCAGCTCCTCCTCTGTGTACGCTCTGTCTCCGCTTAATACAATGGAAAATTTATCAGAGCCTGTAAGAAACTCCATCATCTGGGCAGCCGTTGCATTTTTCTGCTCTTCTGTCAGATTATCGATCAACGCCTCTCCATAAATATCTGCACGAAAACGGTTCAGGGTAAAGCCTTCTGCCACATCAAAGGCATATTTCCCATTGTTGTCAACAACAATATGAAAAGAATGGGTAATATCGTCTCCATTGCTGTGCAGGATCTGCAGCACCTGGTACGCCACACCATTTAACGTCAGGTTCTTTTCCCTGGTGGAAGTGTAAGTTCCGTTATCCTCCAGTGTCAGGGAATAGGACAGCACATTGGAAGCCAGAATATCACCGTTCCGGTCCAGAATATTTCCACGGGTGCTCTTGATCACTCGCTCTTTCGTTGTCCTTGCCTGGAATTTGCTGATATAGTCCTGTCCCTGGATGATCTGCAGATCAAACAGTCTACGGACCAGGATCACGGACATCACCACAAATGCCAGAATCAGAACAGATGTTCGTTTTAAACTGATTTTCTTAAAAATTCGCTTTATTTTAGTACCCAAATTGACTCACTTTCTTTCCTGGTTATGTTCATGTAGCGATAGTTAATGTAGCGGAAAATCCGGTATACAATCAAGGTAATAAATACCGTATAAAACATTTCCGGTATGATGATCCGGTAAAGATAGGTCCGAAGTCCCAGCCTTCCTCTTAAAAGGAACTGAAGTCCGTAAACCGATAAATTATATAAAAGGTCTGCGATTGCCGTAAGAAACATGGGGACCTTCACGTCATCATCATAATAAATCCTGTGTGCATACCCGCTTAGATAGCCAATATACATATAAATCAAAGCATAAAATCCAAACACGGATCCAAAAAACAGATCCACAAAGAGTCCTGAGAAATAGCCTGTCCACAGACCACTTTTGTGTCCCCGCATAAGGCCCATGGAAACGCACAGGACCAGCATCAGGTTAGGAGTTACTGATCCAATGGAGATCAGATCCATAACGGTACACTGCAGAAGAAAACATATTACAACGGTAAGAAAAAATACGATCTTACTCTTCATCTGCACCCTCCTGTCCATCTGTGGCAGCACCGCTGTCCTGGGAAGTACCATCACTGGAGCTGTCGCTGCCAGATGCACTTCCTGTAGCAGCAGTTCCATCTATTATGTCCTGCTTATTCACAGTGATGACAAACACATCCTTCAGATGAAGGAAATCTACAGGTGTCACAATGGTACCAGTCTTAGTCAGATTATTGCTGTCCACCTGTACTTCGCTGACATAACCGATAAAAAGTCCTTCTACAAATTTCTCACTGATATTGGAAGTAACAATACGTTCTCCTACGGTTACTTTGTTTTCCTGATCGTAGAGCTGCTCAAAGCGGAGCTTTCCCTCGTCGATCAGTTCCAGATCACCGTTTACGATACAATTGTCAGAGGTGCTCACCGTCATGGCACTGACACTGCTGCTGTCATCAATTATGGAGCGCACAGTCGCCCAGGAGGAACCCACCTCTGTTACAATTCCTACCAGGCCCTTTCCCGCGATCACATTATTGTCAACACGGATTCCGTCATTTGATCCTTTGTTGATCATAAACGTATCATACCAGTTCCCCGGATCCTTGGAAATGATAGTCGCAGCTACCTTTGGATAGTCCTCATAGGTCTGATCCAGATTATAAAGCTCTTTTAATCTCTGGTATTCTCCCTGATCCTGGATCAGCTTGTTGTTCTGTGTAGTCAGACTGTCCAGTTCTGCTTTCAGTTCTTCATTTTCGAAAAGCAGATCCTGCTTGTCCTTGAAGCTGTCACTTACAGAACGGACCATAGATCCAATCTTTTCAATGCTTTTTTCAAATGGAACTATGACAATTCCGGCAGCCTCCTGCAAAGGAGCTGTGGAAATCCCCGATGCAAAGGTGGCTACAATGCAGCTCAGACAGAAAAGAGTCATAATTGCCAGCAAATGCTTACTTTTCAGATTTATTCGAAACCGAAATTTTTTCTTAAGGTTTTTCATGGAATAGCACCCCTAAAAAATTTATAATTTTCTTTGTTTGATCGGCTGAGCCCACTTGCGAAGGTCTTTGTTATGGATGATTTCCTCAAGGCCCTTCACTGCAGAAGTCTCATAAAGATCCGACAGATTAAAGGAATATCCCGTATAACTCGCCAGATATGTATCAATGTGTGGAATCCTGGTACTTCCTCCAGTGAGATAAATTCCCTCTTTCGCTATGTGATAGGAAATCTGCGGGGGAATACGCTCCAGGAAAACCTTCATCTGGGCACCGATCTCATTGACACAGTTCATGATCCCTGCATTTACCACATAAGCGGAGATCACTTCCTCCCGCGGAAGACCGGATACGCTGTCGATCCCCACAACCTTGCGTGCCTGCTTATGCTGGTCAGCAAGTCGTCCCATTACCAGCTTCAGGCGCTTCCCGGTACGGGTACCGATCTGAAGATTATAGCGCTTGCGCACCTCGCTGCACACCGCCTCATTCATCTGGCGTCCGCCAATGGGAATCTTCTTACTGATGATAATACGTCCGCCTGTGATAATGGAAAAATTCGTGCTCTGGGCACCAATATTCACCACCATACTGCCCGCATTATTCTCCAGATCCACCCCCATGGCGATCGCATCTGCAATGGGCGCCTCCACCATATAAACACGGTTCTTGCGAAGCCAGTGGCCGTTCGCCACCTGGTAATAAGCCCGTTTCTCGATCGCAGTCATGTCCAGGGGAACGGCAAAATACATAACAGAGCCGATTCCTAAAATTTTATCAATTTTTCTCATCATACTGTAAAGTACAATTTCCTGCAGTTCCAGATTGGCTATCATACCAAAAGCCATCGGCGAACTTACGGAAATGTCAGATGGTGCTTTTTCAAACATTTCATACGCTTCGTTGCCCACGGCTATGATTTTGCGGCCTTTCGCCGCAATCATGTTCTTCTCAATGTAGCTTTTATTTCGAATCATGGAATAAACCTTGACGGAACTGCTTCCAAGGTCTATTCCATATGTTTTTTCAAACAGCATATATCTGTCCCTTCATCATTCTCCTACAGAAAGGCGTCCTCACAGGATCAGTAGGCAAGCATTCCCTGTTCCCGGAAGCTGATATACTTCTGGTCGCCTATCACAATATGGTCCAGAAGCTTTACCCCAAGAAGCTCTCCGGATGTATAAACGCGCTCTGTGATCTCCTGGTCACATTCACTTGGCGTCGGATCACCGCTGGGATGATTGTGGACCAGTACCACACCTACCGCATGATACTTAAGTGCCTCCATAAAAATTTCCCTTGGAGTGATCAATGTACCATTTACGGTTCCTCTGGAAATGATTTCTTCCTTCAGAAGATGGTTCCTTCCATCCAGCAGCATAACAATCAGCACCTCCTGTTCTTCGTGACGGAGATGTTCCATATAGTATTTCGCTATGGTGATGGGTTCATTGAAAGAAAGTCTTGGTCTGGCAACAGCAGACGCCATCCGCTTGGAAAGCTCCCCGATACATTTCAGCTGGACGGCTTTGACTTTCCCGATTCCGTTCACCTTCATCAGATCCGGAATGGACATATGTAAAAGTCCCAGAAGTCCCGGATATGAGGTATCTTTCGTAAGACTTAAGATCTGGTTGGCAAGTACAAGGGAGTTGGTTCCCTGTACGCCGTTTCTCAGGATCACTGCCAGAAGCTCACTGTCGCTGAGCACCGACGGTCCCCACTGCAGACATTTCTCATAAGGTCGTGAAGACTCCGGCAATTCTCTGATGGTCTGTTTCATTTCATTCATTTATTTTACCTGCAGTTCTCCAGGGCTGACAGGTAGGATGCTGCCTGTATACCACAATAAACGGATTTCGCTTATTCCCCGGGGCAGACAGACAGTTTTACAACTTTTATCCCGCATTGTTCTTCACAACGCAGACTCATTTTAGCATAAAAAAGGAGAGATGTACACTCTCTCCTAAAAATTTCTAAACTTTTTAGAAATAGCCTCCGCTACTTTTATGCCATCCATAGCCGCTGAGGTGATGCCGCCTGCATAACCAGCGCCCTCTCCGCAGGGATAAATTCCCCCATAGTTTGCCTCCAGAGATTCTTTATCCCTTACAATACGTACTGGGGAGGAAGTTCTGCTCTCCACACCGGACAGCACTGCGTCAGGCCGGTCAAAGCCTTTGATCTTCCTGCCGAATGCCAAAACCCCTTCCTCGATAGAGTCCCCGATCTCTTTTGGAAAAATACTGCGCACATCTCCCGGAACATAAGCACCTTTGATACATGGCTCCACTTTTCCCAGGGTTGTACTTGGTTTATGCTTCTGGTAATCTTCAAACAGCTGTACCGGAACCTTTCCATTTCCAGCCTTCCATGCCGCCCATTCCAGACTGCGCTGAAAGGCAACGCCGCCCAATGGACCTTCTTCCGGAAAATCTGCCGGTGTCACAGACACGATCAGTGCACTGTTTGCATTGCGGCTGTCTCTGGCCTGGTAACTCATGCCATTTACAGCAAGCATTTCCGGTTCTGAGGAAGCATTTACCACATAGCCTCCCGGGCACATACAGAAAGAATATACTCCACGGCCATTTTCACAGGTGTGAGTAACCTTATATGCAGCAGCCCCAAGCCTTTCGTTTTCCTCTTCCCCATAAAGAGCCATGTTGATCATGGACTGGGGATGTTCCATACGCACACCTACGGCAAAGGATTTCGGTTCCATATAGATGCCCTTCTTTTCAAACAGAATGAAGGAATCTCTGGCGCTGTGTCCAACAGCCAGCACACATACCTCTGCCGGAATCCGCTGTTCCCCATTCACTTCTACTTCTTTTAACTGGTCCTTTTCAAAAAACAGGTCTGTGACTTTACTGCGGAACCGGAAGCTGCCTCCCATTTCTTCAATCTCATGGCGAAGCTTTTCTACAACCCCAACCAGCACATCAGTACCAAGATGAGGCTTCTGCTGATAGATGATCTCTGCTGGAGCACCCGCCTGTACAAATCGTTTCAGGACCTCGTGATTTCTTCCAGACGGATCTTTCACAAGGGTATTCAGCTTTCCATCGGAAAAAGTACCAGCGCCGCCTTCTCCGAACTGTACATTGGAATCCGGATCCAGAACTCCGTTTTTCCAGAAATTCTCCACAGTTTTCTGACGGACATGGGCTTCCTCGCCCCGTTCCAGAACAAGAGGACGATATCCGGCTTTTGCCAGATACCAGGCGCAGAAAATTCCAGCCGGGCCGCTTCCTACGATCACTGGAGGATGCTTCAGCTGGGCTTTCCCAGGCTCTGGAAATTTATATTCTTTTTTCTCGGTTAACGTAATATTATTATCGTGAACCTTTCGAACAATCTTACTCTCTAGATTTTTTTCCTGCAAAGCTACATCCACTGTGTATACAAATTTCTTGTCATCTTTATGACGGCAATCCAGGGACTGCTTCACAATTTCGTAAGTGAAGCTCTCATTTTTCAGGCGCAGCGCCTTGTGGATCTTGTGGCTTAGCTCTTCCTGGGTATGATTGATTGAAAGCTTCAGCTGGGTAATTCGGATCATGTTGTTCTCCTTTTTCCGGATTGCTTATATGCAATTTTACCTTTAAACATTTTTCTGCTGTCTTGCAGCGTTGGTTCCTGCCACATAACCGCTGGACCATGCCCACTGCAAATTGTAACCACCGCATTTTCCATCTACATCCAGAAGCTCTCCAGCAAAATATAAGCCTGGATTTTGTCTGGATTCCAGAGTCCTTTTGTCAACCGATCTGGTATCAACACCACCGGAGCACACTTGGGCCTGCTCAAAGGACTGGTAGCCAGTTACTTTAAGCGGATAGCAGAAGATCGCTTCCTCCAGATCCTTTGCTGCCAAAAGCACCTTGGCTAGCTTGTCTGGGAAAAGTCCGGTCAGGAATTCCTTTTTGCCTTTATATGGACAATTTTCCTTCCGCATTTTTAAAAATGTATTTAGCTGCTCCCTGGAAAATTCCGGCAGGAAATTCAGGTTCAATGTCACATTCTTCCCTTGTTTCAGGGCGCGGATCCCATAGCGGCTGATCTGAAATACCGGGATTCCGGATACGCCATAATCCGTAAGCTGCAGTTCGCCAGTTTCTTCTGCAGCCTTTTTCCCGTCCACAAGCAAGGTAGCTCTGCCCTCTGTACGAACCCCAGCCCAGCCGGAAAAGCCGGTATTCTTGCATTTCAGGGCTGTCAAAGCCGGAAGAGGCTCTATGATCTTATGTCCTAAGGCAGCAGCCAGCTCATAGCCGCTTCCATCGGAGCCGGAAATTGCAGATGCTTTGGAACCGTTTGCCAGGATCACGGCATCTCCTTCATATGTCCAGCCTTCCACCTGAATTTTCCAGATATCCGGTTCCCGAAAAACACGCTGCACTTTCTGGTTGGTCTTGATCTTAACTCCAAGATTTCGGGCTTCCATGCATAATACCTCTGCAACGCTTGCGGCCTGCCCGCTGTGAGGATACAGATACCCGTTATTTTTATTCACAGGATAAATTCCAAGTCTTGTAAAAAAAGCTATGGTATCTTCCACAGAAAACTGTTTCAGAGCCTCCTGCCAGAAATCTGGATCTTCGCTTCGGTAAGCGTCCGCCTGCGCCTGGATATTGGTAAAATTACATTTGCCGTTTCCGGTGGCGCAGATCTTTTTCCCTGGTTTTTCGTTT
This sequence comes from Blautia sp. Sow4_E7, assembly GCF_052116245.1. Taxonomy (NCBI): domain Bacteria; kingdom Bacillati; phylum Bacillota; class Clostridia; order Lachnospirales; family Lachnospiraceae; genus Blautia; species Blautia sp. Sow4_E7. The sequence goes on along the minus strand of NZ_JBQKLL010000022.1, from coordinate 42,597 downwards.
TGTTCCAATATGGTTACGGCTGCACCATTTTGGGCAGCTGCAATGGCAGCCATCAGCCCGGAAGCTCCGCCGCCTACTATGATCACACATTTTTTTTCCATATTTTTCAAGGTAATTTCACTAAATCCTGCTCTACAAGTTTCTGTAAAGACATCATGACACCAAGTTTTGCATGCTCCCAGGTAAGTCCACCCTGGAAATATACAGCGTACGGCTCTTTTACCGGTCCATCTGCTGAAAGCTCAATAGAAGAACCCTGCACAAATGCACCTGCTGCCATAATGACCTGGCTGTCGTAGCCTGGCATATCCCATGGCTCCGGATCCACATAACTGTCAACCGGGGCAGCAGCCTGAATACCTTTACAGAATGCGATCAGTCTTTCCGGACTGTTTAAGGTCACAGCCTGGATAATATCCTGTCTTGGCTCTGTAGAGTTGGGAACCACATCAAATCCAAGCTTCTCATAAATATTGGCTGCAAAAACAGCGCCCTTCAACGCGCCCTTGGTTACCATAGGAGCAAGGAAAAATCCCTGGTAGAAGGAACGATTTACTCCAAGGGAAGCACCAACTTCTGCTCCAAGTCCCGGACAGGTCATACGGTAGGAAGCATTTTCCACGCATTCTTTGGTTCCTGCAATATAACCGCCGATAGGAGCAAGTCCGCCGCCTGGGTTTTTGATCAAGGAACCAACTACCATATCCGCTCCAACATCACTTGGCTCGATGGTATCCACGAACTCACCATAGCAGTTGTCTACCATACAGATCACATCTGGCTTAATGCTCTTTACAAAGGCGATCAGTTCACCGATCTGCTTCACTGAAAAGGATGGACGAGTCATATAGCCTTTGGAACGCTGGATCTCCACCAGCTTTGTTTTTTCGTTGATGGCTTTGCGGATATTTTCATAATCGAAGGTGCCATCTTCCAGAAGATCTACCTGACGGTAAGTAACCCCATATTCTGCAAGAGAGCCCTTGGAAGGACGGATGCCGATCACCTCTTCAAGAGTATCGTATGGCTTTCCTGCCGGTGCCAGCATTTCGTCTCCTGGACGCAGGTTTCCAAAAAGGGCAATGGCAAGGGCGTGGGTTCCACAGGCGATCTGTGGACGCACCAGACAAGCCTCTGTATGGAAGGTGTCTGCGTAAACTTTTTCCAGAGTATCACGGCCATAATCGTTGTAGCCGTATCCGGAAGAAGAGCCGAAACACTCCTCACTGACACGGTTTTTCTGCATAGCCAGAAGGACCTTCATCTGGTTGTACTCCGCAGTCTTGTCAAACTGTTCAAAACGATCCTTTAAGGATTCCTCTATTTCGTGACAAAAATCGTAAACCTGGGAAGAAATTCCCAGCTGCTGATATAATTCTTTCATAATAATTCTTTCCGTCTGTCTGACGGTATTCCTCCATTTTTTGTGTTAGCCAAGCATTCCTTTTTCGCGGCAAATACTCAGCATATACTCTAACATTTTATCCTCGTTATACCCGAACTCATCTTTATTCACCCACACTGTTTCCGGCTCCCTGCGGAACCAGGTGAGCTGGCGTTTGGCAAAGTGCCGGGTGTCGCGCTTCAGGATCCGCACAGCCTCTTCCAGCGGCATTTCTCCATCCAGATAGGCCAGGATTTCTTTATACCCAAGCCCCTGCATGGAAACCATACCTCTGTGGTAGCCCATGTCCTTTAGTTTCTGGACTTCTGCCACAAGACCGCTGGTCATCATTTCATCCACCCGCTTATCAATGCGCTCATACAAAGGCTCCCGGGGTGCATTCAGCACAAAATATGCCAGATTATAGGGGCTGGTCCGTTCCTGCTGTTCTTCATTGTGTGCGGAAATAGGGCTGTGGTTCTGATGGTAAAATTCCAGGGCACGAATTACACGCTTCGTGTTGTTCTCGTGAATGGCTTCGGCGCTTTTGGGATCCACCTCCGCCAGCATCTGGTGAAGATATGCGGCGCCTTTTTCCTGGGCAAGCGCCTCCAGACTGGCCCGATATCCATCGTCCTGTTCAGCCTGGGTAAAATCAATGTCCCGGGTCACCGCCTGAATGTAAAAGCCGGTTCCGCCTACCAGAATGGGAATGTGACCCTTGGCGTAAATCTTTTCCATGGCTTCTTTTGCCATCTGCTGGAAACGCACAATGTGAAATTTTTCCTCCGGCATCAGCTCATCTACCAGATAATGGGGAACTCCCTGCATTTCTTCTGGCATGATCTTCGCAGAACCGATATCCATATATTTATAAACCTGCATGGAATCTGCAGATATGATCTCACCGCCAACTGCTTTCGCCAGGGAAATAGACAGCCTGGTCTTTCCCACGGCGGTTGGGCCGGTGAGGACAATAAGAGGTTTTTTCATAATCTCTCCTAAACTAAGCACTTCAATCTCTTCATCGTTACTGATTTCTCGAAGCACTTTCTGCAAAACAGTTACACAATTCGCTTAAATTTCTTCTCAATTTCCGTCTTCGTCATGGCAATGATGGTAGGACGACCATGAGGACAATTGTATGGATTGTCCAGGGTGAGAAGCTCGTCGATCAACTTATCCGCTTCCAGGGCGGACATCTGGTGGTTTCCTTTGACCGCAGATTTGCATGCCATGGTAGCCAGTCTCGCTGTGAAAAGGTCAAAGGCATCCTTCGTGCCTTCCCCGCCCAGATTATCCAGCATTTCCAGAAACAGTTCTTCTTCGTGGAAACCATAAAGATTGGTTGGAACTGCACTGATACAGTATTCCCGTCCGCCGAAGGGTTCAATCTCAAAGCCGTATTGTGTGAAATATTCTTCGTTGGCTTTTAATTTCGCCTGCTCGTCCATGTTCAGGGTTACTACAAGAGGCGGATTTAAATACTGAGATTCAATGGACTGTTCTTTAAAACGCTTTACAAAGCGCTCGTAGTTTACCTTTTCGTGGGCTGCATGCTGGTCAATAATATAAAACTGGTTTTCAAATTCAACCAGCCAGTAAGTGTCAAACAGCTGTCCGATCAGCTTGTGGCGGCTTCTGGATTCCGGAGCCAGAAGCTTCTCCTGGAAAAGTTCCAGCTGCTCAGACGCAGCTTCTTCAGACTGTAAAACTGGTTCTACCGACTGAGTCTGCAGCTCTTTTGCCTCTGAATCAACCGCATTTGCAATTTCTTTAGCTCCTTCTAATTCTTTTGGTTCAAATTCAGTTTTCGCTGATTCTGTATTTCCTACCGCAGATACATTGCCAGGGGTATCCTGATTTCCAGCCTCTCCTGCACTCTTTGCAGCAGCTTTCTCATCCGCTTCCACAGCAGCCTTCAAAGTACCGGCAAAAAGAGCATCCTCTTCTTTACTGAACGGTTTGGACTGATAAATCGCCTGTTCCCGGAGCATATTGCCTGCCTGATAACCAGAGCTGCTGCTATAGTTTCCAACGCCGCTCGCCGTACCAGCACTTTGGCGAAATGAATTTCCAGTCTGTGCAGAACCATTTCCGTTCACATTTCCACGGCTAAACTCCATTCTTCTGCTTTTCTCAAAAGGCTCCGGAACTGCACCGCGGCTCACTGCTGCCGTCTTTGATTCCCGCTCTTCTTTTCCAACCGGAACAACCGGGATCAGTTCTCTATGAAGAAGCGCATTGTGCACCGCCTCATAAATAGCATCGTAAACCTCAGCACCTCTTGCAAAACGCACCTCCAGTTTCCGGGGATGAACGTTTACATCCAGATCATTTCCTGTCATCTGGATCTGTAAAGACACGAATGGGAATTTGTGCTGCATCACAAAGCCCTTATATGCGTCTTCAATGGCCTTTGTGATAATATTGTTTTTCACAAATCTGCCGTTTACATAGTAGTTCTCAAAGCTTCGGTTTCCTCTGGAAACCTCCGGCTTACCGGCATATCCCTCAATTTTCATAAAATCATTTTCGTAGGAAACTTCCAGAAGGGCCTTTGCCATATCTCTGCCATATACATTGTAGATCACATCTTTTACATTGTAATTGCCAGAAGTATGCAGCTTCACCTGTTTGTTCTGAATATATTTAAACGAAATTTCCGGATGGGAAAGAGCCAGCTGTTCCATCATGGTTCCAATGTAATTTGCCTCTGAGGAATCGGATTTCAGGAATTTGCTTCTGGCCGGTGTGTTATAAAAAAGGTTCCGCACCAGGAATGTGGTTCCATCTGGAGCTCCCATTTCCTCAAGGCTCTGCTCTACACCGCCTTCGATCACGTAACGCACACCGCTGATGGCGGAAGGTGTCTTTGTGATCAGTTCCACCTGGGAAACTGCGGCAATACTGGACAAAGCCTCACCACGAAATCCCAGTGAGGCTATGTTTTCCAGATCTTCTACTTTTTCAATTTTGCTGGTGGCGTGGCTTAAGAATGCTGTAGGTACCTGAGCAGCCTCAATTCCCCCTCCGTTGTCTGTAATACGGATCAGTTTCTTTCCCCCATCTGTAATCTCTACGGTTACAGCAGTTGCACCAGCGTCAATGGAGTTTTCTACAAGCTCCTTTACAACAGAAGAAGGGCGCTCTACCACCTCACCTGCTGCAATTTTATCAATGGTATGTTTGTCTAAAACTGCGATTTTTCTCAAGTTTTTCTCTCCATATAAAAGCAGGCTGACCGCTGCTGTTTTACAGGCTTTTCCTATAAACAGCAGCTACCAATCACCATCTGTTCTTTATCTTATTCTGAAGATTGTACAAAGTATTTAAAGCTTCCATTGGAGTCAGGTTTCCAATATCAATGCTTTTCAGTTCTTCAATAATATCGTTATCCTGCACTGTGTCAAATAAAGACATCTGTGCCATATCCATCTCTACCTTTGGCTTCTTCTTTGGAGAAGTAAGATCCTTTACTGCAGCCGTAATGTCTGCATCACTTAACTCCTCAACCAGTTCTTTCGCTCGATTGATAACGGAATCCGGCACACCTGCCAGCTTCGCTACCTGTATTCCGTAGCTCTTATCGGCACCGCCCTGTACGATCTTGCGAAGGAAAACAATGTCGTCCCCTTTTTCTTTTACGGCAATGCAGTAGTTAGTAACTCCGGAAAGTTTTCCCTCCAGCTCTGTCAGCTCGTGATAATGAGTGGCAAACAAAGTTTTCGCACCGCAAAGCTTGGTATTGCTGATATGCTCGATCACCGCCCAGGCAATGGCAAGTCCGTCAAAGGTACTGGTTCCGCGGCCGATCTCATCCAGGATCAGCAGGCTCTTTGCAGTTGCATTTCGAAGGATGTTGGCCACTTCGGTCATTTCTACCATAAAGGTACTCTGTCCGCTGGCCAGGTCGTCGGATGCACCCACACGGGTAAAGATCCTGTCTACAATTCCCACCGTAGCTTTATCCGCCGGGACAAAGCTTCCGATCTGCGCCATAAGTACGATCAGCGCCGTCTGACGCATGTAGGTGGATTTACCAGCCATGTTCGGACCGGTGATAATGGAAATCCGTTTCTTATTGCTGTCCAGATATGTATCGTTGGCAATGAACATGTCATTGTCGATCATCTGTTCTACAACCGGATGACGGCCGCCTTTGATGTCGATCACGCCGCCTTCGTTTACCTTCGGGCGTACATAATGATTCCGTTCCGCTACAAGAGCCAGGGAAGCAAATACATCAAGGCCGGCGATTGCCTTAGCTGTACGCTGGATCCTTACAACTTCCTCGCCAACTTTATCGCGAACATCGGAAAATAGCTGATATTCCAGGGCATAGAGCTTATCCTCTGCTCCAAGGATCATGTTCTCAAGATTTTTCAGTTCCTCGGTAATGTAACGCTCCGCATTGGTTAGTGTCTGCTTGCGGATGTAGTTCTCCGGTACCAGATCCTTGAATGTATTGGTAACCTCAAGGGCGTAGCCGAATACACGGTTGTATTTGATTTTCAGGGATTTGATTCCGGTACGCTCCCGTTCCTTTGTTTCCAGCTCTGTGAGCCATTTTTTTCCATCGGTGCGGGCGCTGCGGAATTTATCCACATCTTCGTTAAAGCCTTCACGGATAATACCTCCATCTTTTTGTGCAAGGGGAGGTTCATCTACAATGGCGCGCTTGATCAGGTCTGTAATATCTTCGAGGCTGTCCATGTCCTCATAGATTTCCTTTAGGATGGGGGCCTGAAAATCTTTCAAAACCTGTTTAATATAAGGGATCATTTCCAGGGAAGAAGCAAACGCTACCAGATCCCTTGGATTGGCAGATTTGAAGCTGATACGGCTGACAAGGCGCTCCAGGTCATAAACAGGATTGAGATATTCCCGGATCTCATCACGGAGCATTGGCTTCTCATTTAATTCTTCAAGGGCTTCCAGTCTGCGGTTGATCTCCTGAGCGTCGATCAGCGGCTGTTCTACAAAGGAGCGAAGGGTACGGGCCCCCATGGCTGTCTTGGTCTTATCCAGTACCCATAGGAGGGAGCCTCTTTTCTGCTTTTCCCGAAGGGTTTCTACCAGTTCCAGATTCCGGCGGCTGGAGCTGTCAATGAGCATATAACGCTCAGCTGTGTATGGACGGATCGTCGTCATCTGGGAGAGAGCCGTTTTCTGAGTTTCCTTAAGATACAAAAACAGCGCTCCGGCAGCAATGATTCCGCTGTCATAATCGCTGATTCCAAGGCCTTCCAGATTGGTTACATGGAAGTGTTCTTTTAATTCCTTTCTGCAGGTATCGTCGTCAAAATACCAGGCGTCCAATGAGAAAATACAGATTCCAAGGCGTTCTTTTAAGTCATCTGTGTCAACACCACTCATAAAAAAGGAGTCATTACATATGATCTCAGCCGGGCCAAATTTGTTGATCTCGTCAACCAGCTTCTGGCTGTTTGGGACTTCTGTGAGGAAGCAGTCACCTGTGGTAATATCCGCTATGGCACAGCCGAAACGATCTGCTATGGAGACGATCGACATCAGGTAATTGTTCTTGGATTCATCCAATGAGGTTGCATCCAGAGTAGTTCCTGGGGTAACCACACGGATAACTTCACGTTTTACAAGCCCCTTTGCCTTCTTAGGATCCTCCACCTGTTCACAGATGGCAACCTTATGTCCACGCTCGATCAGACGGTTGATGTAAGTATCGACTGCATGGAAAGGGATTCCGCACATAGGTGCACGCTCTTCCAGACCGCAATCCTTACCAGTAAGCGTTAGTTCCAGTTCTTTGGATACCAGAAGGGCATCGTCAAAAAACATTTCGTAGAAGTCGCCGAGTCTATAAAAAAGAATAGAATCCTTGTAATTTTCCTTAGTTTTACAATATTCTCTCATCATCGGCGACATTTTTTCGTTATTCATAAAACTCCTTATTTCATGCGGCTTATCGCCGCTTTATCTTAAATTTGACCATGTCTTTACATTGTAAAAACATGGTCAGTGAATAGTTAATTTGTATTTTTGAAACTTTTTCAATTTTAACATAAATGCTTCAAAGGTTCAAGGTAGTGTGATGAGAAAATTTTCGCAGAAAACTAGTTCTAACAGCATTTCAATAAGGATATTTGTATCATGAATGGCATTTTGGCTTTCTGCGATTTAAAGATTTCCATACTTATATCTTCAAATTTGAGTCTCGAATTTATAAGGCATCCCAGATTCCCTTATTTTCAAAATTAGATGCCGCATTTCGCGCACTCTCTACAATTTCCTTGTCATAACCTAACATATCCAAAAGCTGAATCGCATTTCGGGATGTGGCTCTTCCCTTTTTCAGGACATAGGAGAATACCACCTCTTTTTCCTGTACTTCTTCCTCAAAATGATAGTTTTCATACCGGGAATCCAAAATGTACGACAGTTCTATGTCATGAGTAGCAGCAAAAGGCAGCACCCATTTTTGCCGAAGTGCATTTAAAATTCTGGATGAAGCAGCAATCCGCTCAACCGTATTGGTACCTCGAAGCACTTCATCAATAATACATAAAAGCGGCTCCCTTTTCTTACTTTCCTCCAGGATCCGTTTCAGCGACTTAATTTCTACGATAAAATAGCTTTCTCCACTTTCTATATCATCCCGCAATGCCATAGATGTCATAACTTTCAAAAACGGTGCCTGGTAGGATGAACAAGTACAGGTAACAAGCGTCTGGGCAAGAATACTGTTCATTGCAACATTTTTTAGGAATGTAGATTTTCCGGATGCGTTAGAACCGGTTACCAAAGTTCCTCCAGCTGCTTGAAAGCTATTGGCAACCGCCTCCTGAAGCAGCGGGTGATACAGATCTTCTACGGACATTTCAATCTGCGCGGCACCACTTTCCCAGCTTTTAAACTCAGGTTTGCACCAAAGTGTAAGAAGTTCCCGAAAAGATGCAATGGAAATACACGCGTCCAGTTCTCCAATATTATCGATAAGCTTCAGAATAGAGTCCGTTTTGTCCTGAATTTTCTTCAAAAGACCGTTATAAACCAGAATGTCTATATGAGTCAGCATTCTGATATAGTCCATAAGAATCTGTGCCGGATCTCCTCCATCTGTATTTTTACTGGTCAAAAAGAATGCTTTCCGGTTAAGACCTTTAAACACCGCTCTGGCTTCTGCAATAGCAGCCATCTGCTTTCTTGTTTCTGGCCATTGCACGTTTTTCATTTTCTCTGCAACAGATAACATTCGAAGCAAGTGTGCATAACAATCCAGGTAAGCTTCGATTAGTTTTCGGTCGTTGCCTGCATAATAAATTGTAATATTTGTTACCATTAAGACTATGAAGCCAAAAAAACCAACTACCGGCTTTACAGGTAAAAGCACTGCAACATTCAACACCAGCAGGATCAACATAAACCAATGGATTCCTGTTTTTACCTTAGGGGAACTTTTAAGAGCCAATACCGTATCCGACAAAGAACCTAATCTGGTTTTTCCAATCTGTGACAGAAGCAGCTGCATATGCTCCCGTTCTTTTTCATGCTTGGAGAAAAAATCTATCAGCTCTTCTCTCTTGTCTATTTCATCCTGGGAAAATACCGGTCTACGCATCATATCATAAAGAACATCTTCCCCGGGAGAAGAAATTGTCTGATTTACCATCTTATAAAGGCGGTCCATATCCAGATCATTCCAGGTAATATCGTCTATTGTAAAACCTTCTTTCTCCCTTCGTCTAAAATAATGGGAAATCTGCTCAATATCACCAGGTTCGTATTGCCGGGTAAACGGCTTCCCCCAGTTTCTTCGAATCTTATTTAAAATCCGCTTTTTATTTCTATAATTTTCATATATGATCCATAAAGCAAATATCAAAAGACACACTGCTATTGTCAGGATTACGGATACATATGGATTCATTCCAGTTCACCCCTATCTATTCTAAATGAATACTTTTTAATAAAAATGCCAGTGTTTTTCCTGCTGTTATAAGAAATTTTTCATGTTCCTCTCTCCTCTAAACATTTTACACTATTTTAAACGGAACAAAAGAGTAAAAAATTTCAAATACAGAAAAACAGATTCCCTTCTTAAGTCATTTTCAATTCATGTTCTTCATTCATGTATGCAAATTTAGTGCCTAAGATACTGGCAAGCTGCCGATTATGGGTAATTGTGATCAGCGTTTTCCCTGCCTTGTGAAAGTTTTTCAAAAAATCCAATAGCATGTCCTGTGTCTTTTCATCCAAACCGGCAAGAGGCTCATCCAGGATCAACACTTGTGGATTCAGGGAAAGAATACAGGCTAGGGAAACCTTCCGCTTCTCCCCACCACTTAAATGATAGGGTGGGCGTTCTTTTAACTTTTCTATCCCGAACAATCTAAGGCAATCTTCTGTTCTTCTTTTGACTTCCGTATCCGGTAAGCCCATCTGTATGGGACCAAACGCCACCTCTTCCTCTACACTTCCACAAAAAAGCTGTGTATCTGCATTTTGGAACACGTATCCCATTTGCTGATGAAACCATTTGGCAAAACGGATGTCTTTTAACGATTTTTCCGTGATCTCATGTTCCAGATAGTGATAGCTTCCCTCAGTTGGAAAGATAATTCCATTTAACAGCTTGATAAGCGTTGATTTCCCACATCCGTTTGGGCCTTGTATTACCAGAGAGTCTCCCTTTTCAACATGGAGATTTACATACCGAAGTGCAATCTCCTTTTCATAAGCAAAACATACATTTTCAAGTCTGATCATAACTGCCTCCCATTTATATCCATTTGGACAAATCTCTGCTATCGGTTCAGATATGCAAACATAGCTACACATCCAAGCATAAGGAAAATGTAAAACAAATCCGCCCGATTCAATTGGTGTTTTTGTTCCATCTGATATTCCCCGGTAAAACCACGGCAGCACATGGCCGCATGCATTTCTTCTGCCATTTCCTCTGACTTTATAAAAGTGATTCCCAAAATTCCGGATAAAGCCTTTGCTTTTTTGGGGTTCTTTCCTACAGATCTGAGTCTGACAGCAGTCAGCATATCGGAACAGACCTCTCCCAAAACTGAAATGTATTTTAATGTAATATCCAGAGTGAAAACAAATAAAGACGGAATATGAAACGCCCGCAGACTTCCAGTTAATTTATTCCAGGAAGTTCCTGCTGACAAAATTCCCATAAGGGTTACCGATACATATACCCGGAAGGTAATGTTCATCAGCGTCTTGGGATTTCCGGAAAACACAGAGGGAAGGAGAATTAAAACAGACAGAAGAACTGCTCCTATGGTTCCGCTTAAAATCTGCCGGATTGCAGACACCTGAAAAAAAGCAAGCCTTACCGTTACCGCTGCACACATAAACAATACGAACAGATAATTATGGGAACAGGCTGTAAGAAAAATATATAAGATCGTATAAAACAGTTTCAAGGAAGGACTGGCAGAAATTCTGCCATCCTTCCCTTCCTGAAACTGCAGTCTGGAAAGCACAGATAAAAGGGCTTTTGTGCTTTTGGTTATAAATGCATCCTTATCCTTAGATGGGACATAGGGTTCCTGGCTGTACATCCAGTCAGGAAGCTGATTCTCTTCTTTGTAATTTTCCATTGTCATGCAGCTTTCTTTTTGAAATCTACTTTTTCTTTCATAACAGAAGAAATCAGTTTAAATATGATCACCAAAAGTGCTGCCCCCACCACTGCTGAAAGAATATAAGCAGTCCATTCTGGCATTCCAGACATGGAATAGTCCGGGAACAAAGCAGATAATGTAAATCCGTTTTCCATTCTTGCCGGTGTATAGCCAAGCTGGGTGCCTTTGCTTATCAGAGACGCAATTTCATCCACGCCCCATTCTCCCCATGCAGTACCGGTTGCCAGAAGTCCAAGGGGTGTCAGCACGATCAGGGCTGCCATTAACATATATAACGGTTTAAATGCGGTTTTGTCCGGAATCTCGTCCAGTGCTTTAGGCGTAACTTTTTCCACAAAAGCCAATACTGCTGCTGTTAGCACGATCTCCGCAAGACCAAATAAGGTAATATGGCCGATCATCATAGCAGGAATAGAAACGCTTAATGGGTACGGGCAGTAAAGAGCCTGTCCTTCTGCGCTTTTAAACAACAATGGCTGGATTCCAAATTCAACAGCGGCACAAAAAGCGGCAGCATTGATTCCTACATAAGAACCAATTGCAGCACTAAGTTTTCTCATACCTGTCTTCTTTAAAAGCAGTTTATACAGGAAAAATCCAAGATAAGGTAATACAAATGCCATGTTAAAACAGTTTGCCCCAAACGCAAGGATTCCCCCATCTCCAAACAAAAGTGCCTGGATCAGCAAGGCAATGGAGACGGAAATACATCCTGCTGCGGGATTTCCGGTAAGAATTGCGATCAGGGTTCCTCCTACCGCATGTCCGGTTGTTCCTCCCGGGAGGGGAATATTAAACATCATCCCCAGGAATGAAAATGCAGCTCCAATGCCAAGAAGCGGCATCTTGGATTTCGGGATTTCTTTTTTCACTTTATTGATGGAATATCCCCAGACTGGAACCATAGCAGCGGTCATTACAGCGCAGGTGGAGGGGCTTAAATAGTTTTCGGGTATATGCATGGATATACTTCCTTTCCCATAATATTTTATTCGGTGCGCTCCTCGTAATGATAGTATTGTAGCACTGCTCTTTTACAGCAACAACCCACCCTGGGGGGTCTGAACCTATTCTAATTCGGAATGGATCTGGCTCTTTTTTTCATACCAGCCAGCCAAATACGTCCAGATCAATGCCGCATTTTTTCCGTTCTATTTTTTACTGCCGCCTTTACCAATAGCATCATACTACGCGATTTTTTAACATTTTATTGTTTCAGGAAGCCCAATTTTATTGTAATTAAGTAAATTATCCATAATAATTCTTATTGAGCTGTTCCATTGCACTTTCTAATAAAATCAGCGCTGCTCCTTCTGCGACTTCCTGTTCCGCTTCATATATTGCCTGATTGAAATTGTATCGTAATTATGAACCCGTGTAAATTGATATTTGTATTTTCTGACACATCTCCGAAACCGTATCCGACTTTGTTGTACCATTTTATCTAATTTTACATATTTTTTTCTTGCTTTTTCCAGTAATCTGCTATATACTGCCCCTTGTAAAGTAATGCAGAGTAAATTCATGAGCGTAAAGTGCCTTCCGGATGGAGAGTTGCCGGAGGACGAAAAGAGAAATCTTGCGGTTCGTGGATTGCTTCTCGCTGCAACAGAAGATAAATATGAATCCATAAATTATCTCCTATTGTGAGCGAAAAAAGAAAAGGAGGTAATTTTTTTATGGAGAAAACAAAAAACATGTTTCTCACTTCAGCCAAAGAGCTGAAAACCACTTCTACCCTGGCAGTCTGTGCAATGCTTGCTGCCCTGGCACTGATCTTAAATTCAGTTGCTTCTATCAACATCGGTCCCTATGTAAAAATTGGATTTTCCGGTATTCCAAATCAGATTGCTGATTATCTGTTTGGACCTATTACTGGATGTCTGTTTGCCGGTGTGCTGGATATTGTGAAATTCTTTATCCGCCCGGATGGACCATTTTTCTTTGGATTTACCTTTAATGCAATGCTTGCGGCATTTATTTACGGATGTTTTTACTACAAGCATAAGCTCACCTTCCTCCGTGTGCTGGTTGCAAAGCTGGTAGTCGTTCTGATCGTAAACGTCCTGTTAAATACCTTATGGCTGGACATGCTCTACGGAAAAGGCTTCCTAGCAATCCTTCCAATGCGTACTGTAAAGAACTTGATCATGTGGCCAATTGATTCCTTTATCTTCTTTACCATCACAAGACTGATTGAACAGACAGGAATTTTTAATCTTTTTAGGAAACCGGCTGTCAACTGATTTTATTTGTAAACTACATATTTCAATTATAAAAAAAGCAGCGGATATTTGACCTTTGTGGAAAGTCAAAATATCCGCTGCTTTAATATTATTATACTACCCAAAAGAAAAGTGACTATCTCATGGAAAACAACTGCTGTAGTTTTAGCTGCTCGGTCGAAGCAACCGAAAACAATCGGTCTGTCTGCTTTTTATATGGTATCGATCAGGTCACTTCCACTGATGATCTGGCTCCAGCGGTTTTCCCGCTTGTCTGCATTTTTCTCAAAGTATGGAAGACGCGCCTCTTCCAATTCCTCCAGACACGGGATGCTTCCCTCCAGATACTTTTTCACTCTGCGCCTGGTGCTATTAAGTCTGGTGAGCACAGCTCCTAGCTTCACATCCATCAGTTCATAGCCAAAGGGCTTTGCCTCTGACATCCACAGGTCTTCCCTTAAGATTTTCATCTCTTCCAGATTCTGAATGGTTTCTGGAATTTCTTTTTCACAGATTTCCTTTAAAGCCAGCAGCTGGTTCTTATCATAGGCTGCTTTCATGCGTACACCAAGATCTGCCTTATCTGACAGCACAGCTGCCAGCTTTTCATAATAGGTAAATAGCGCTGCATATTCTGGAGAGTTCTCCTGGCAGGCTGCCATCTGCTCCTTTAATTTCTCATAGTAGGCACCTGTGTCAACACCGCTCATCACCACCTCCTGGTCAAAAATCCCTGCCAGTGGATCCTGATACAGAAGATATTTGGATGGATTCTGCGCTTCCTGATTTGCCTTTCCACTTAAGAACAACGAGTCGAAAGCATCCAAAGCCATGAAGTCTTTCAGATTTCCGCCCACGCACTCCTTAAACTCTTCTTCCAGTACCTTTTCATTGTATTCCTGATGGAATCCAAGATGTGCAAACAGTGCCACTCCTGGCCATACTGCATCCACTGGGGTTTCTGCACCATTATCCATCCAGGCGGTACAAAGTACCTCTTTCATCTGGTATTTCTTGCAGGTCTGAAGGGCTGCCTTTGTGCAGGCAAAGGTCTTGGAGTAATTGGGCGCGATTCCATTCCAGATCCAGGATCCTCCTGCAAAGATCACATCATCGGAAAGCTGCTTGTGAATGTTCAGCATTTTTTCATAAGCTTTCTCATCATCATGGTAATAATCCCAGTATACCAGACCAAGCCCTTTTTCCGGCTTTTCCCAGGAAGAACAATCCGCATCAGCAGGCACTTCGTAATAACCGCCGTTTGTATTGGCTGTGATATACATATCACTCCAGATCATAGGCTCCAGACCAAGTTTTTTACAGATTGCAAGAACACGTTTGCAATGTTCTCTGACAAGGACAGAACCCTTTTCGTAACCGTTTTCTTTCAGATATTTTCCAAGTCCCAGAAGGACAGCTTCATCCATACCAAGATGTACACGACGGGTGGAGAAAGAATCTTTTACGCTTTGAAGCAGCTTCTCAATAAATACATAGGTTTCTTCTTTTCCCACGATCAGAACATCTGCAGAATCTTTGATCTCATTTTTAACAGGCCATTTCAGGGCATTGTGTAAATGTGCCAGAGTCTGGATACAGGGAACCAGCTCGATTCCAAACATGGAAGCATATGCATCCATTTCCTGGATTTCAGCTTTCGTATAGCGTCCACGGTAACTGCCGAAATAGAATTCTCCAGGTACTTCGTAGGTATCCTCTGTATACAACATCAGTACATTCATTCCCATTTTGGCAAGTGTCCGGATCATGGATTTTACTTTTTCTACTGTAAATACAGCATTTCTGGAACAGTCCAGCATAAATCCATTTCGTTCAAAATATACCGTTTCCTGATTTTCATATGTATCTGTCTTTAAATGATGGACGGCCTGATTCAGGCCTCTGTAATAATGGGCTGCTTCTTTACAGATGATCTGGATCTTGTTTTCCTCTCGTTTTACAGTGAGCTGTAGTTTCTGTTCAAAATTAACCTGTATTTCCAGATTTTTTGGAATTTGCGGCATTCCTTCCAGTAATGCTTCTGTACCCGCCTTTAGTTTTTCACATTCCATAACAGAAGGTGCAAACGAAATCTTCATGGCTTTCTCCCTCCTCTTGTCGTTGCATTCTAGTAAATCCGTTTTAGTATACACCCGTATTTTCCTGTTTGTCTATGAACAGAACAATAGGAAACATGGACAAAATGAGAGACCAGAATTCACGCATCTTGTAATCGGAAGCCTGTATGCCCGGATATTGGATTTTCAATTCTTGTTCCGTATTGTAAGTTAGTTGCAGCTTACCATTATTTTTTCTTACTTTCAAGTAAACAACTTTTCTTTTTGCCGCCAAAATGCTATATTAGTAAAATAAATTTCGAAAAGCAATGAACTTAAACAGCACAACTTAAACAGGAGGGAAACCGTATTGAAGATTGCACTTTATCAGATGAAAAATAATGGAAGTATTCGCGAAAATTTGCAAGCCAGCATACAGGTCATAAAAGAAGCTGCCTCGCAACATGCAGATTTAATTCTTTTCCCAGAGGTACAGCTTACAGAATTCTTTCCCCAATATCCCGGTCAGGATGTTTCCGGATACCAGATCTCTCCTGATTCTGAAATTGTAAAAGCCTTTTGCAACGCTGCCAGAGAAAACAGGATCATGGTGGTTCCAAACCTTTATTGGTATGAAAATAAAAATGCTTATGACGCCAGCCTGCTGATCCAAAAAGACGGTACCATTGCCGGTCTCCAGAAAATGGTACATATTGCACAGGCTAACCAGTTTTTCGAACAGGATTATTATACGCCTTCTGATGATGGGTTTAAAGTTTTTGATACAGAGTATGGAAAAATAGGGATTGTTGTATGCTTTGACAGGCATTATCCAGAAAGTATCCGTACAGAAGCTCTGATGGGCGCTGATCTTATTTTGATCCCTACCGTCAATACCAAAGCAGAACCATCTGAGATGTTTGAATGGGAGCTTAAGGTTCAGGCATTCCAGAACAGCGTGTTTATTGCCATGTGCAACCGCGTTGGTGCAGAGGGAAACATGGATTTTTCAGGGGAATCTGTACTTATTGATCCAAATGGAACTACCATTTTGAAGGCGGATGACCAGGAACAGATTCTGTATGCGGATCTGGAGCTGTCCCTCGCTGGTGATGTCAGAAAACAACGTCCATATACAACCCTTCGAAGAACAGACTTTTACCTCTGAATCCTTCTAAAATAATCGTACACGGTACTAGCTATTTACCGTGTACCTTTCATCAATCCACAATTTCATCTGGGAAGAAGTATTTCTCGTTTGCTCCATCATCAAGGTAATCGTTCCCGTTCTCGGCAAGAAAATCTTCGATATAATCATAATCAAATCGCATTCCACGTGCCTGCGGATAATCAGAAGCTTCCCAATATGTGTTAGTTTCCAGATTCCATAGGGACCAGGAACAAGCTTTTTATGAATAGCTCCACATTCAGGGCACATAAAAGTGGAAATAAGGAATCTGCTATGACATACCGGACAATCAGATCGAATCTTTTTTTAAAAGATACATTCTGTCGATAAGCCATACAATCGTAAATACAATATATGTAAGGATCATTACCATGGTGGTAATAGCACCATGTGTCAATCCAAACACTGTGCAAAGGATTGTACCAATAACATAAATACAGATATCGGCAATGATTAGATAAATAATACCAAAAAGGCTTTTTATGCCACCCCAAATACCATCACTATCGCCTTTAAACCCTTTTGCAGTATTACTTACTTTTTCGCCAGAAGCAGAATTATACTCAACCCTTCTTTGCAATTTTTTTACTCGGCAAATTATTTTTTGCCATTTTTCTCACAAAATCCATAACATAATTTTACATTTTTACCTATTATCTGTCAATATTTTAGTTTAAATTTTGTCGTTTTTCACCAAAAAAGATAAATTAGAGTCCACTTTTAAATCATAATCTCGTTCATGTAAATGTAACTATATTTCTAAACCGATAAATTCTTCCGCCAATACACAAAAAAAATGATAATATGCAAAAAGTCTGTAGCCGCTCAAAATTCGCGTCAAAACTTCTCAACTTTCTTGTCAAAAGTTTTCCGCAAATATTTCCCGATTTAGGCACAAAAAAACAGGGGCTGTTATTCCCCTGTTTTGACATTTATTTTGGAGTCAACTGAGTAGCAATCTATCCCGTTTTCTTCCATGTATTTGACGATCAGATCGTTCAGATCATTCAGCATAGTCCCATTTGCAGGAACGCACATCTTTACTCTCAAAAGGATCTCTTCCATTCCTACTCCTTAATCGCCACGCCCATCCCTGCAAGAGCCGGATGTCGTGGCGTTGTAGATTACTCTCGTTCCTCTACGAAGGTCTCTCCTGTTATTTCCTCATACTCTTCAGGTGTGAGTTTTCCATCGTATACAAGGGCGGCAACCATCTTCTTGGTCCAGAACCCGTTTTCATAGAATCTTTTGTACTTCTCAATCTTCTTTTTACTGTTCATAGCCCATTCCCTCACTTTCTGAATCATCTGGAAGCTCTACGTCAGCAGCCAGGGCGATATATTCCATTATTGCCTCCTGGCGTTCCACGTCAGCCTTCAAACCTTCTTTTTCGCGGCTATCCGCGATTGTTCCGCTGAGTCTCCTGTATTCCATCATTGTCGTTGTCCTCCCATAAATTTCTGTAAAATTCTCTCATTTTCTTTTGAAAATTATATGAGTCACCATAGGAAGCATGTCTCATCCATGAATCAAAATGCTCGTCAACCTGTTCCCGTGTCTTTTCGCCTTTCTTCACCAGTCCAGCCATCCTCCGTAGCTTCCTACGTTCATGCTTCACCTTTTTCGGATCAATGTGTACCATAGCCTTTCCGGTGTCCGTCAGATAGAACCAGAAGCCCAGGAACAGGACCCCTTTTCTCAGGCTGTATATTTTAGTCTTTTTCTTATTCAGCTTCATGTCCTTCTCTGCAAGTTTTCTTTCAATCACCTCCAGACAGGTCTCCAGCTTCTCTCTTTCGTGGTGCACCATAACTGAATCGTCCATATATCGCTCATAAATCTCCATCAGGAGTCTTTCTTTTATGTAGTGATCTAGGTCGTTCAGAGCTGTGATGCCGACGATCTGGACGATCTGGCTACCTGGATTGAAGCCAACTTCTCCCGGAAAGTTATCCAGGATCCTGGCTGCCATCTGGTAGCTTTCATCCGGAAGATACTTCCGCAGGGTAGCCTTTGCCACGTCATGGGTCATGTTTGGGTAGTAGCCTTTTATATCGCATTGCAGAACCCATCCATCAGCTCCGTGTTTCCGGTAATATCTTTGTAGGAAGCATTTCAGCCTTTCTCTTGCCAGATCAGGTCCTTTTCCAGTCTGACAGGCGTGGTTATCATAAATAAAGGATCGTGTGCATCTCGGATATATCTCCACATCATTCAGAGACCGCTGATACACCCTGTCCCGAAATGCTATGCTCATGATCTCCCGTTCCTTAGGTTCCATCACCTTGAAGAACTTCGGAGGTCTCTCCTGGTATGTGCCATCATGCAGCTGTCTTTCCAGCTTCCCGATCTCTCTCATCCAGTTATGGACGAAGAACGCGGTGCTGTCCTTCCACATGACGCCTTTCTTGCATTTCATCATGGAATTATACAGTGCTTCATAGCCTATTATATCTTCTGTATCCATTCCATCTCCCCGTCGTTGTCGCGGCGTGGATAGCGGTACCAGCCCGCAGGCTGACCGCATCGCCGTTCTATTGTTCACCACCGTAGTGGCAGGGCTTTCGGCTCCTTGCATACTTCATTTCCCTGCAACCTCACTATGTGAAGTCTTTTCGCACGTCTAAAGTATCCAATCCGGGGCGCACCGATTCGCGTTGATCGCGTTGTTGTTGTTGACGTTGCCCGACGCGTTCACATTCCACGTATTGTTGGCGTTGCCGCGATTAGCTGAACGCAGTCGCACGTTCTGCGGTGAGATAACAGCCTACTGCCCTATGTCAACGTCTCAGGGATTTCATTCTCCTGGAACGGTCGGCATCTGAATCTCTCCATTTTTGAAGTAAATCATGCACTTCTACAATTAAATCATCCCAGTATTTTACCCGTTTCATTCGCAGATGGAAGACCATCTTTGCAATTTGTATCTCTGATCGAAGGCTCTCGCATTCTGCAATAGCTATGTTCTGGAGCCGGTTTCTCTCCACTCCGGCCTCAGGCGTTTTGAACGGGATGTTATTCGCCACTCTCGTCCTGTGGTATATGTCTGTCGCATACGCCACGATCTTCTTCGTCGTGTCTTCGTGGTCCGGTGTAAATACCTTGTGATTATCTGTTATGTTTACGGTATAGGTCGCAAGCTCCAAGGCTTTCGTCTGTGCGTCGAACTTGCCTTCCCCTCTTTCGTCTTTTCGTACCATTTCTGTCTCCTCCACGGGCGGAGGTGTCCGCCCGTGATTAGCCGATTAGCAGATTACGCAAGCCGGGGCGCACCGAAACGCGTCGATCGCGCTGCTGGTGAAGACGTAGCCCGACGCGGTCACAAACCACGCATCGTTGGCGAGGCCGCGAAGAGCTGAACGCAGCCGCACGTTCTGCGGTGAGAGATGGTTTTCAATCGCGAAGGTTCTGATCTGCGGATATGTCTGGTACTGTTTCATCTTGGCAGCCAGTCCGGAAGCATGTTTCCAGTAAGGGCAAGCCTCACCTTCTCCGGCTAACTGTGGCTCGATGTACATTTCTTCCAGGGACAGAGGGAAGAACCTGTCATAAGTAACTTCCGTCTCTCCGTCAGCTTTGTCGGTTACGGTATTCAGGGCTGTGACCACTTTGACCGGCTGGATACACTCCAGGAAGTCAACCTCGAATCCTTTCAGGAATCCATCCTTCTGGGACAGCTGATCAGGAGCTCTGTCGTAGTCGTTCTGTGAAGTCCACCACTCTCCAGCGGCTGCATCACTGTTCAGCCACTGTCTGTATGCGCTCTGGCTCCATCTGTTGTAGCCATAGGCCAAACGGTGCAGGCTGTTCACCTTTCCATCGCCAGCAGGGAGGAAGGTTCCAAGGTTCGTACCGCCAGATCCGGCTGTCACGGACACCGTTTCAATAGCTGCACTGTTTCCGTCTGCAAAGGAATATACTTTCCAAGCTGTCGGAGCCTGGTCTGGCATTCCATAGAATCCAGCCAGCAAACCGCCCGCTGGTACCGGCTTCGTCAGTGTGAACTGGTAGGTCTCGTTTATCTTGCAGTTGTTTCCCCAGTTCGCTCCAACAATGATGTTGTAGGTGCCTGCTGGAAGTTCTGACTCTGCTTTGTAGAATGCTTCGTACTGGTCAAACTGTACGCCGAACGGTGTCGCATAATGCCACTGTAAATAAAGACCAGGAACCTCTGATCCATCCTTCAGGGTGACGTTTGCAATCTTGACCATGTTCATCGGTACAGAATAAGTCGTTCCGGTTTTGGTATCTGTCCATGGAACGATGACCTGGTCGCCGATCTGGAACACATCCGCAGCTTTTCCAGACTGCACGATTCTTCTGATCTCCTGCATAGTTATCACTTTCTCCAGGTTGCTCCCTACTTCTATACCTTTCAGGACAGCCAGTGTATGGAGTTTTTCAGCTATGTCCTTTCCTGTTCTGTCTGTCAATATTGCTTCAGTTAATTTGCTCATTTCTTTATTCCTCCTCATAAGTTACACACAGTTTTCCGTCAACCACGGAAAGTCCAAGATCAGCGATCTTCTGGACGATGGCTGCATCGTTTCCCAGGAACTGTCTGTGTGCTTCATTCCAGTTTTCGTATAAATCAGTGGTATCTATGTCCCACTCTTTCATTTCCGGCTTGTATTCCGGAGTGTATTTCAGATTGCTCATGTCACGCCTCCGTATTATGAGTAGTGGTTGCGGATCCGGTAGGTCTCTTTGATGTCGTCTTTCTGCTTCGGAAGGAAATTCAGGAAGCAGATTGGATCCCCGTCTGAATCAATCAGCATCATCTCGCTGATCTTGCTTCCTACGCATTCGTTTTCTGCAAGGACAAGGGCATATTCATAGCAGGCGTCGTCCACCTTTTCGGATGCTGTGTATGCTCTTCGGATAACTTCTGTGTTCAGCTTAGTCGCAGATCCAGCTGGTGTCTTCACGTTTCCGCTTCCATCTACACCGCCGGTCCCCAGTGCGATCTGGGCGACTGTGGCGATCTTTCCCGCGCTGTGTGTCGCCTGGGCGATCTTCTTTCTATGAACATCTGAGATAGTGTACTTCATTTCATTCTCCTCTCTGTTTACCCGATACTTCCAGATCCCTGGGCTACCGTGTAAACGTCAAATAAATAGTCTTTTCTTGCTTCAATCCGTCCGGTCAGGGTGCTGAGTGTTCTGGATCCATCCAGTTTCCTGCTTCCATCCAGTCTCCTGCCGTACCAGAATTTCACTGTCATTCTCGCTGTTGAAGCCGCTTCTGGGAGTACGTTCATTTGTACATCCATCACGTTCTCCAGCTCCTGCTCGGTGGTTTTAATGATTTTATTCTGCACATCTAGCAGGTATCCAGTGTCTCCTTCTATCCTTCCTACAGCTCCGCTGAGTGTTCTGGATCCGTCCAGCTTCCTGCTTCCAACCAGATGCCTGGCCGGGAAGAATATAGTTGTCATTCGGATCCCGTAGGCCGGAGTTATATCCTGTTCCTGTCTCGCTGCCATGTGGTACTCATTCCTAACTTCCGGATGCCATTTCCATGTCTCTCTCACCTGGAAAAGGAAATCACTGGCAAGGCTGATCAGCACGTCTGTATTCCGCAGATACCTGGCATTCATCAGAATCTCATATTCCTGGTCTTGAACCATCTTATGTTCTGCAAGAGCTGTGTACTCAGTAAAAGCCTGTACCATGAAAGAGACCTGTGTCTCCGTCTGGAATAAGTAGTCCGGTAGTAGTTCAATCTGGCCTACCGAATAGGAGAGCGTTCTGGATCCATCCAGTTTCCTGCTTCCGTCCAGATATCTCTGCTTATAGAAATGGCTGCGGAGCAGATAGGTTGTATCCATCTCGCTGATCAGTTTGTTCCACACGTCCGCATAGTACCGGATAAGGTAGTTGTCTTTCGATGTAGACTCTTTCTTGTCTCGGACTTCCCGGATCAGGTTGGCGGTGCTGGTCGGCTGCGGGTTCGCTACATCCTCATTGATGATGATAATGAACTCCGCCCACCTGTCCCAGTCTCCGTTGTAACGCGGAAGCCACACATGCTCCACATCTTCGTATCCGATGGAATTGACCGCCAGGATGATGCCGTCCCTCGTTCCTCCAAGTCTCTCCGTCTCGTCATACATGGCGATCCTGGAGCGGAAGGCGTCGTTTGACTCGCCCACATACTGGGTTATCCCATCCGGGCCTCGGTCTTCAGCGTGAATCTGAAGCATGATGTCGCTACAGGTTGCTATTGTCGTCTCGTCTCTGGCCCTCTGAAGGTCGTCCTTTACTTCGTCCCACCAGCCTCCCATGACCTTCGCCCAGATCCACCACTGATTTTGTGCTTTCTTCAGTATCTTGAAGGGCTTGGAGAGTAGATACCAGATATAATCTCTGAATTTATCCATTATCTCCTCCTTATGCCACGTTCAGGACTGTTATTTTGATCTCCCCCGGCACGATAACGGTGCCGATCGGGACGTGAACGTCCTCCGCAGGCTGTGTGATCAGACATTTTCTATACCGCGGAATGTTCGGAAGAAGTGTTCCGATGATGCTATCACGGTACAGTACATTCAGCTCATCCCTGGTTTTAATGTCCATCATGTTCCGGATCAGGCTCTCGATGGTGTCCTGATATCCGGCTGTAGACACGTTCTTTTCAATGTATACCGTGATCTCAATGTCCTGTTTTTGCTGTGTGGAGCTCTTGACTAAATAATCCCCATAGCTTCCAGTCAGCGGTTCGATCGCTTCCTCAACGTCTTCGATCAGCTCCGGGCTGGCTGTTCCACTGTTTCCAGTAACGATGATGTCCACCGTTCCCTGACCTCGCGGATGCTGGGAATCAATATAGGCTACTGCCACGCCAGGAACCTCTTCCACGGTACTCTTCAACTTCCTGTCGATCGTTCGCTCTGCGATCAGGGCCCGGCTGTTAATGCAGCGTTTTCGGAGGTGCTCCGCAGTCTCCTTCTCCTGGCCTTCGTTAGTGATCCAGTCTTCCTCGTTGGTGACTGTGGCATCCCCTTCGATATGAACCATTGATACTGTGATCTTTCCAGCTTCCACATTGTAAGCTGTCCCGATCTCCTCCGCCTGCACCAGCACCTTCTGTGTCGCCTGGTTTGCTGGGAGGATCGTGTCTTCCAGGGCGTAAAACCTCAAATATCCGCCATATGCGTCCGGTGTTGTCCGGAATGGGTGCCCTCTGGCAATTCGGACAGCCTGGCTTGTATCCTTTCTGGTTATCGTCAGATAGCCTTCTGTCTTCTCGCCTTCATCCAGTGTCTTGGAATAGTCTGCGGCTCTGATCTCTACCCAGTCCTCCGGGCAGTGTTTCATAAATGCACTGTTGATCAGATCCACAGCCAGCTGTTTGAGCTGCACACCTATGTGTATAGCTATCCGGAGCAGGATGTAGAACACGCCGCCTTTTGAGAAGTTAGTGATCACGAAACCTGCTTCTTTCAGTTCTTCGATTTTCGCTTCCGTTTCCTCTTCTTCATCCGGTACCCGGATGATCTTGTCCATGATTTCAGACGGTATCATTCGATCGTCACCTCCGCCCCGTCTATTCTAATATCTTTGTTTACTTCTTTTTCGGCATCCAGTGGGCTGTATGTCACCCGTAGAGTCCGCCGTCCTTTGCGGTCTGGCGTGGTGATGCTGGTCTTTATGCTGTCCGGTTCTATATAGTCCCGTTTTGTCAGCTTTTCTCGTGTCCTGGCGTAGATCTCTTCGTTCGCTTCTTCAGAATCCAGTCCGTTCAGGACTGTCCCGTAGCCGAAGCCGTAAGCCCACCGGCCTTCCTCGTCTTCGTGTAGAAGCTCGCCTTCCTCTGTGAGCATTTCCATCCACACATCCTGGATCCAGCAGTCCTCTTCAGATACAAGCCGGACGTCTCCATCTTCTCCCACTACCGGCTGACCATACTGGTCCAGGGCAATGTCGGTGTCGTCTGTTCCGGTCAATCTCACTTTGCATACCTCCCCACGATGTAGGGAGCTATGATGCCATAAAGGAACACAACCACCACAAGCTCGCCTTTTTTACACTCCACATTAGACGCCACAGACGGGATCTCCGGGAAGTTCTTGTCTTCCTGAAGGTTCCTGTCCAGGATCTTCAGTGTGTAGTAATGGTCTTCCACTTTTGTGACTACTGCCACCATTGCTCCGGGGAGGGTGGTGTGTGGGAGTTCTTTCTTCAGATAATCTTTTATCACTGTTTTGACATAATTTTTGAGTTTATCCATCTTCTACCTCCCTGAATGTAATGTACATCTCCATCATTCCCTTGTCGTTCGATTCCACCGTTACGCTTTCAACTTCGCCTACTGCAATGAGGTTTTCGTGGTCGATGTTGATATACTGGGAGTGATGGATCCACGGTACGCCGATTACTTCCGCTGTCCAGGATCCTCCGTTTTTCTCCAGCTCCAGGATGTTGGAATCATTCAGCTCGTACAGGTATTCCTGTTCCGGGCGTTTTCCCCAGTAGAAAGTATCGTCCCAGTAGAAGAACGGCACTTCCAGTCCCCAGGCTGCATTTACCTCCTGGATGGCATCCCGCCCGTTCTTGGAGTCAATCGTCAATGTTTTCTTGGTATCATACAAGTCTTCGCTCAGGATATAGTCCGTAACACCGCAAAGAGTAAGGATGTAGCGTATCGCTTCCTGCGGATGGCAGTCCACGAAGGTCGCTGTGATCTTTGTGTCCAGAAGTCTCCACATCCCGTCCTGGATCAGGAGCTCTGTTCCGTCGTTTTGCCAGTTTCCTCTTCCGTCGATAATGTTCTCGAAGTCTTCCTCGCTCCCCATATCTACCCGGCAGTCGCTGACATCCGCGGTGCTTACCGCCTCCAGCGCGTCCTTTGTAAAAAACACCTTGCAGGTGTCACAGTGTGCCGCTTTGCTGCTTTTGTATTTGATATAGATGCCGTCATTCAGTTCTACAGTCTGAAGGATCAGGTGGTATTCCGGAGCTGTCAGTTTCTTGTACATTTACATCACTTCTTTTTCGTCGTCTTTTTCTTGGTAGTCTTCTTCACTACCTTCTTGGCTGCTTTCTTTGCTGTTGTCTTGTTCTTGGTATCCTTTGCAGGACTTTTACTGGTTTTCTTGGTTGTCTTCTTTTTGGCAGCTGCTTTCTTCGCTGCCGCTGCTTTTTTCTGTGCCGCTGCTTTTTCCCTGGCTTTCTGTGCCTTGGTCTTCACAACCGACACGCTCACGATCAGAGGGGCTACAAAGGACAAGGTTCCGGTAAACCAGCTCTGGTTGACATCTTCCGTGGTCGTGAACCCATTGAAGTACACTTCCGTGATGCCCCTTGCAGCACACTGTGTCTCTACGATCCTGTATTTCTTCTGCTTCTTCTGCTTTGTAGTCTTAAACAACCTCTGAATGTACTGGATCTGTTCCTTTGCTGTATAGCTGCCGTCTTCCTCGAAGTACATGGATACTTCGACTTTGGCTGCCTCGAACCCTGTGGGCTGGTTTGCTTTTGTAACCTTGCCCTTGCTGTTCTTTTTATCCTCGATCTTGCCCTCTTCCGTGATCGTTACGCTCTGCACCTGGCCGGGAATTTTCTTCCCGGCTATGGTCAGATATTTCTCATCAACGTAGATCATGATGCTGCCCTCCCTATGCCGTTACTGGGTCATTGTCCCCATCCAGCTCAGAGAGCAGTTTCTTCAGCTTACGCAGATCGTCAATGCTCTGAGCGTCAATGTTCATAGTTACGTGATATGTCTGGTATTTCGTTCCACCCTGTGGCTGTTTTGGTTCCGGTTTCCATGTGGTTGTCTGCTGTTTCTCTGTCTTTTCCTTGGTCTGGGTAACAGTATTCTTCTCATTAGCCGGGTCAGACTGTTTCTTTCCACCAGGGAAGAACATGGTAAACGTATTCATGACCACATTTCTCATCCGATTCCACAGGCTGTCCAGGGGAACGATTGCTTCCTCACCAGCTTCTCCTCCAACCATCGGGCTCATGCCGTTCATGCCGAACACGGTCGGTTTTTTCATGATCGCGCCTTTCGCATAGTAGCTGACTGAGAAGTTCGGGACGGAAGCTGTTGCTTTCCCGCTTCCTACTGTTGAGTAGGATACATTTACATGTGGCAAGGACGGTCTCGGAACCGTGATACGGATATTCTCGAACGCCGCCTTGATCTGGTATGCAATACTGGACGCAGTGCTGACCGCACTGGATCCGGCGGAGCTGATACCAGAGGCAACGTTAGACATCATCTGTCTTCCCAGTTCGCTGGCTGATGATACCGCGTTCCGGAAGGCGTTCATGGCGTCCGTTCCCGCTTTCTGTGATGCTGAAGTTGTAGTTCCTGTTCCGGAAGTAATTCCGGAAGCAATGTCCCTGATCATATTCGTGCCTACTGCGGTGGCGTTTAAGTTATCGACTGCATCCAGGGAGCTCTGTCCCGCACTCTGAGCGGCACTCTGAGCACTACCCGTATTTGCGGTGATTCCGTTTGTCAGGCTCTCGATCAATTTCGTTCCTGCGGATCCCGCTCCGCTGGTGTCAATGCTGAAGGCACTCATAATCTCCTGCCCTGCACTCTGAGCGGCTGCTTCTGCTCCGGCTGTTCCGGATGTGATTCCATCCGTTACGCTCTGTATCAAGTTCGCTCCTGCGGATCCTGCTCCGCTGGAGTCAATGCTGAAGGCACTCATAATCTCCTGCCCTGCGTTTTGAGCTGCCACCTGGGCGTTTCCTGCGTTCGCTGTGATACCGCTGGTTACACTCTCGATCAGGCTTGTCCCTGCTGTTCCCGCTCCACTGGTATCAATGTTGAAGGAACTCATGATCTCCTGCCCTGCGTTCTGGGCTGCTGTCTGGGCTTCTGGCATTCCTGTATTGATGCCATCCGTCACGCTCTGCATCAGGTTTGTTCCTGCGGATCCTGCTCCAGTAGTATCAAGATTGAAGTTGTCCAGGATACTCTGTCCGGCGTTCTGAGCTTCTGCCTGTGCTGCTGGTGTCCCTGCGGTGATTCCGTCTGCCAGGGCCTGCATGGACTCTGTTCCCTTCTGTTGTAAGCTGTCAGGGTTGAAGTCAAGTGTGGAAAGTGCCTGGTTTGCGTTGTCTACTGCTGTCTCTACCTTCGGGATATCGTTCTCGATGGCCGTTGCTGTCCCTGCCACTGGTGTCGTATCCGGAACATCATCCTCTCCGAACAGCCAGCCTGTAAAGTCGTCCCACAGTCCCTTGGCTGTGTCTACCAGGCTGGAAAAGCCGCTCACAAATCCGTCCTTGATGCTGTTTACCAGGTTAGATCCTACATCCAGCCAGTCGATCGACGTCACGGCATCTACAACTCCGGAGAATAATTCCGGGATCATGCCGATCAGGGGCGGGATGGCTGAGATCAGTCCGGACAGGATCATTAAAATGATCTGAATACCGGATGTGATCAGAGACGGCAGCCCGGAGGCTATCGCCTGAAGGACCAGAGGGATCAGCTGAAGAGCCTGCGCCAGGAGCTGGGGGAGTCCGGTTGCAATTCCCTGAGCCAGCATCCCCAGGATCTGAAGACCGGCTGAAATCACAGACGGCAGGTTCTGAATGATGCCCGTCAGGATCATCTGGATCAGCGAAATCCCAGCCGATAAAAGTGCCGGGAGCCCGGTCACGATCCCCTGTACTAGCATACTCAGGATCTGAAGACCAGCTGACAGGATAGTTGGCAGATACTGTATAATTCCAGTCAAGAGCGACTGAATCAGCTGTATCCCGGCGGATAAGATCACCGGCAGCAACGTTGTGATTCCTGTATACAGGGACTGGATGATAGTCTCCCCAGCCTGCAAGATTGACGGAACCGCCTGCAAAATTCCGGACAGTAATGTCAGAAGCAGGGAAAGTCCGACACTTAGCAAAGTCGGTGCTATCGTCTGGATTCCCGTGATCAGGGACTCCAGCATGGACACGCCGCCCGATATGAGGGACGGAAGCCCGGAGGCTATACCAGACGCAATCTGAAGCACCAGGTCGATACCAAACTGTAGGAACTCCGGAAGCTTCTGTGCTATGGCTGTAACTGCGGTTCCTACGAACCCGCCTACCTTGCCGAAGATATTGCTAAAGGTCGCGCCCAGCTGTTCCACGTCTCCACCGCATGCCTTAAATATGGCTATCAACGCCACGATCAGTCCTATCACCCACGTTATGGGTGACGATAGGAGTGCGCTATTGAACAGTCCGCTGGCCTTGCTCGCCAAGGTCGTGACTGTCTTCAACGACGTCATAGCCTTACCTAGTGTTCCGATGGTAGTAGTCACCACTCCGGCCACGATCAGGAATACACCCAGGATCGCAACGATCCTCATAATGGTCGCGACGGTCTCCTGGTTATTGGATACCCAGTCTGATCCCTTCTGAACCAGCCCGATCATAGCCTCCAGTCCGGTATTGACCGCTGGAAGGAGTCCCTGTCCCAGTTCTTCCGTCACGTTGTGCATCTGTTGTTTTAATACTTGAAACTTCTGTGCGGGCGTGTCGCTGATCGCTTCCGCCATCTTTTTCGTGGTCTCCACACCTCCATCCATAGAGGTCTGAAGGTCGTCGATACCTGTCTTCAGCTGGTCTGTGTTGTTATACAGCAGGTCGATGAGGGCGATCGCTTCGTCTGTTCCGAAGGCATCTTTTAATTGTTTCTTTTCAACTGCATCAATGGTGTCGCCATACTTCCCATGTAGCTGCTCCAGGATGTCCGGCATGGACAGGAGTTGGTTGTTCGCGTCCAGGAAGTTGAGCCCCAGCTTTTCGCCAGCTGACGCCGCAGTGTTCAAAAATGACTTGTATTTTGTACCGGCTTCCGTTCCGCTCATGGTTGCCTGTAGCTGTCCCAGGATGGCAAGCTGTTCCTCCATCGGGACGTTGGCGTTCGTTGCGGAAGCTCCCAGCATCTTGATAGCTCCCGCCATCTCGGTACCGCTGGTCTTGTAATTCTTAACGGCCGTGGCAATTCCGGCGGAGAACATTTCTCCAAACTCCATGTCGCTGAGGTCAGAATAATAGTTCTTGTAAATGCCGTAACCGGTAGCGAACAAAGAAGTCATGTCCGCGGTGGTTGCCTTGGTCGCTTTTGCTGTTAATCCGGCAAGCTCTGTGTACTGGGCCACGCCTTCATCTGTTAGAGACGCAATACCGGACTTGATATCATAAGACGCGGATATGAAATCCGACTTCGTGGTTCCCGCCCATGTGTCTGAGAAGTTCTTTGCAGCCTTTTCCAGGGCTCCAAGATCTTCGACTCCAAGACTGGCAACCTCGGCCAGTGCGTCCTGGGTGTCAAATGTCGCTGTCACAGTACCCATGCAGGCTCCGACGATGGCGGTACCCATTCCGGTCATTGCCGCGCCAGCCTTCTGCATTGTCCCGAAGGCGTCATTCATTTTCTGTACCGCAGACGGTACCCCGTCAGCAGCTCCCTGGACTTTGCTGGTCATGTTATCAACCATATCCAGTACAAGAGATACACGGAATACAGAATCCATACCCATGTTCACTCACCTCTTGCAATTCTTTCGTTATTCGTTTATAATTGCTTTAGGCAGAGGGCTGTGTGAATTTTCATGCAGCTCCTTTTTTATTCTTCAGAGAAGGCTTTCGCCACCCCCGTCTGTATATCTCCCTGTACCATCTCCCGGCAGATCTTAGCTTTTGCAAACAGCCGGTAAAGTTCCGTGATCGGAACCTGTTCCCAGTCCGTGGGAACCATCTGAGAAGGCAGATACCGGCAGATCGTCAGGACAGCCATGTCAAAAAAGCTGTCCCGGATCTCCTGCTCTGCCTCTTCTATCTGTTCATCGGCAGATCTTACAGTCTCCGTACTCTGGTTGTCTTCGATAAACCCAACATGTAGAGAAGTTTCTCACCCAGGCTGATTCCAAGTGCCGGGAATTTACTCAGTTTATCGTCCAAGTCTACACGCTGCTCCGGATGGATGTTATCCAGGCAGAAGGCTTTCATGGCCTTACTGGAAGAGCTGCTGGCTGTCTTGGCGTAACGGTCATAGCTCGCGCTGGAAGGCTCTCTGAACAGGAAGTTCAGTTCCTCTTCCATCTCATCATCCTGGGACAGGCTGGTCGATACTACATATCCATGTTTTCCTTCGCAGAATTTTTCAAAAGCCTTACTATCTTCAGATAAAGGCTTCTGAGGTTCCGGTTCTGCTACTGTAGGGGCAGCTACTGGTCTTTCCTGTTCTTCGTGCGCACTCAGGGCTTCCACATTTCTTGCATCTGTATCGTAATACATGTTTTATTCCTCCTGTTTTGACATTTAATCTGATCAGCCGGTGATTCCGTTGATCGCAATTCCTCCAACTGCAACGCCTTCAAGTTCTACAGTCAGGCTACTGTCTCCTGCTGCGGCTTTTAAGCTACGTTTGGAGAATGTAACATTTGTGAGAGTGTCTGTACTGGTATCACAGCCTTCGTCTGCATAGGATACAGTAATTTTCGGGACAACAACATCATAAAACCCTTTTTTCTTATATGATGTTTTTACAGAATCCATGAAGGTATCGAAGTCTTCCCTCATCAAAGTAATTTTTACGCTGTTCTTAGCCTGTCCAGTCCCGAACCCTCGAATACGTCCACCTTTTCCATAGATCAGGGTTTTTTCTTTCTCATCATCATAGCTGATTTCAGTCGGTTCAATTCCGCTGCAGCCGCTGAATCCGATGGTTACGGAAGACCAGTCATAGACTTTGCCGTTTACAATCTGTTTTCTTGCCACGTCTGTCTCCTTTCTGTCTACGCAATTGCATTGACTACATACATGTCTAACTTCAATTCTCTGGTGTAACCACGCGGTACGCACTGGATACGAACCGGAAGTTTTTTATCCTTGCCGCTGTTTACCATGTCCGTAAGGATGGTCACGCGACCGTCACTGATAATACGGTCTGTGTTTTTGGCATTATCAATCGGAACATTCAGATCTTCCTGTACCTGTGCATAATAAACATTAGCATCATTCTGATCAAAGTCTTCATTCTGATGAAGAAGGGCTCTCTTGTACACATCTCGTGCCAGGCGATACATCACACGGACATCCTCGATGTTCGCGTAGTCGCTGGAAGCCGGTGCTGTCATGTTGGTAGCTGCCACATAGTAGCCTTCCAGTCCTTCGTATTTACGCAGGAAGATATATCTCGCAGCATCCAGCTGTTCGATGTAGTCCTCAATTCCTTCCGGTAAGAGCTTCACGATCTTGCCCTCAGCGTAGCTGATTCCATCTGTACCAGTGTAAGCCACAGAGGTGCTTTCCTTGATGGCTGCCAGGCTTCCGGTGAGTATACCTGCAAAATTAATGTCCTGCTCGCGTCCATCCATGCGGATGTATCTGATCCACTGGGACACAACCCCCACATGACGTCCCTTCACACTTTTTGCGTCCGGAGCGATTGCTTCGGCGTAGGCAGCTGCATTCTCCGCTTCAGAAGGTCCTCTCTGCTCACAGATGAAAAAGATCGGTTTGCCAGCCTGTGTCTCCATTGCAGCTCCAAGGCTTTCCAGGGATCCCCACAGTGCTGCGGTGCTGGTGCCTACTATGTGGATCAGTTCCACTGTCACCATGTAGCTGCGGAACTTCTTCACGGCATCCAGGATGTCCCCATTATTCGCCGCCGGGGCTGTCGCCTCGAAGGTATAGGTATCACCAGCAACGAACTGGTTTCCTTCAGAAGCTGTGAAGGTCAGTGTCACGCCTGTGTTCGGTACAGTAATAGTGCCGGACAGTGGGATGGTCTGCTCATCTCCCCAGCTCTGACCGCCGTTTTCACTGATCACGCAGGTGGCTGCGTTAGTCAGTCCGGAAGTCTCGATCTGTACGATCAGGGTGAAGTCATTTGTCGGGTTTCCGGATGCCTCAATGGTTCCCTTTCCAGTTCCCTGGTGGTCTGCTTTTGAGATCTTGCCGTGTGTGGTCTCTTTCACCGGCAGGGCGTAGATCGTAGACGCCCCGTTCTCCACGGAGTCGATGCAAGCGTCTGCAAGTGGGCTGTTTCCCAGCTTCTCGCGGATCATCTCTGCATCCATGTTCCCAGTGATCACGATAGGACTCGCACTCTCCACAGGGCTGACGCCGACCTTGCCGAAGATCCCAGTTCCGGTTCCGCTTCCTGCCCCGCCGTTGCTGTCATGTAAATTCAGTTCAACGTTTGATAACATTATTTCCTCCCATCTGCCGGTCCGCTAGTAAACAGCTTCACGGCTCCATCGTATTCACTTTCGCTTACGCTCTTTCCGCAGCCCCAGCCCTCCAGGATCATAGTCCCCTTCAGAATCTCATCTGCGGTATTCTTTTCTTTCGCCCATTCTTCAATGGTCTTCATTTCATTGCTGTCCATCTTCATCCTTTCCCGTGGTCAGTTCCATCTCCGTACCTTCCGGGCTGGTCCATGCTGCCACGTCTTTATAGATTCCATATTTGCATACAACTTTTATCTGGACGGCCATCTTAGCCTTCATCACACAATCGTCTTCATCTACCCAGTCAGTCTCCACCGGAGTGACATCCACCCAATTCCCGCCATCATCATAGAAGCCTCTTTCCAGGTTTGAGAGGAATCCTTCCAGGAGCTCCTCCAGCTTTTCCTCGTCCGCTGCGGCCAGGACCACATTGTAGGCGGTCTCGCAGGTGTACAGCTTCCGCCGTATGAGGGAAGCACCCTGCTGGTCTTTGAATGTTTTTTTAGATGTCGCTCGTACCGGTGTGTCGCTGATCCGCAGAACTGCGCCGTATTGTGTGCCCGCAGCGTGTTTCAGCTGCTTCAGGCTGGTGTATATGCTCTTCGTCAGGCCTCCAGCTTTCAGTGCAGCCTCCAGGAACGCCTTCTTCGTCATGCTTCTGATAACGCCTCCTCTACAAGACTCTTGATCTCCTGCCTGTCTTCATCCGATATACCCAAGAACGGGCGTGCCGGTATGTTGACAGTAACCTGTTTCTTGCGGATCGTGCGCCCGTGGTACTCAAAAGCAAGATAGGGCTTGTTCTTCGCCCGGATCACGCGTCCGGATGCTCCGAACTGGTGGGTGGCTGCATATACCAGGTTTGTGCCGACTTCGGCACCTTCTTCGGTCGCTCTGGCGTTGATGGAGCCTTTCAGCTGTCCTGTCATTGTCAGGGTCAGTCCGCCTTTTTCCGATGCCCGGATGGACTTGTTCCATGCAGCCCCTTCCGGGCTCTTTTCGCCTTCAAATCTTTCGATCGTCCCGCTCCGCAAAGCCTCCGCGATCGCATTATTGATCCCAGCCTTGTCGATGGTGCTCAGCCGGGACAGCTTCTCCGCAAGCTCTGGGAGTTCTCCTTCCATGCTGGCTCTAATTGATGACATGTGTGGTTAATATCCTTTCATGGTCTCCCTGGAAAACAGCCGTTCATTTGCCTGGTACCGGAAGCCGTCGTTCGCTGTGGCTGTTCCGGATCCGTCTGCTGTATCCTGCCCGGTATCAATGTTCGCCAGGCCTTTGGCTACATTCGTCAGGAACGTGATGGCGTTCTTGTAACGGATGTATATGGTGTTCTCCCTGTCGTCTTCATCTATTCCAGTCCTGCTTGCCAGATTGTAGACAGCGATATCCTTCGCCAGTTTGCTGACGATCGGCGGCACCGGCTCCAGAAATGGAACCTTGTACCGCTTGGATACCCAGCCGTCGATCTCGGCACAGGCGTCAGAGATGGCTTCCTCGGTGCAGGCAGTGATCTTCTCTGTTCTTTCCTGTTCATCCTCGATCAGATCCGATCCCAGGATTGCGTCAATCATATCGTCTCGGATCTTTCCGAGAACTTCGGCCGTGGTGCAGTACATCAGCCTAAACCGGATGTTTTTCCGGTGCTGCCATATGCCATCTGCCAGAAGCCAAAGCCTGCATTGTCGCGGCAGTCACAGCCGTACAGGTATTCCTTCTGCAAAAACACATTCAGATCAGTGTCCTTTGTGAGCATGTCGAACTTGATCTTCTTGCGGATCTGGAGGATGATCGGCTTCAGGAACTTCTTAGTGCACAGGAGGAACCATGCGTCCTCATTGTCTCCAGACAGCTCAGTGGCAACCTTGATCTTTGCCAGGTTCTGGGTGATGTTGGTAGTGCCGTCGATCAGGGAAGCTTCCAGGATCTTCTTGGCTACCATCTCGTTTTTCGGAGATACGACCAGGAGATCCGGCACCAGCTTCAGCGGTTTGTTCTTGTCGCCGGTAATGCTCATCATGGCCTGTCTGGCAGCCAGGAAGCTCTCAGTGCTCAGTGCTGCTGTAGAAGTGTTTGAGAAAGTCTTTTCACCGGATACATGGTCTGCGGCAAAGAAAGTCTTCTCATCGTAGCATTTTTCGGTGAATCCTTTTGTCAGCATCTCAAAAACCAGGTCATTGTAATGCTCTCCGGCTTCCTGTCCCATCATGCTGAACATCGGGGTATAGATGCCATACTGGTCATCCTCGATAGTATCTCTATTGATGCCGATAGTTCGCTCGAAGCTCTTATTCTTGATGGTATATCCGTACTCACTGATGTGCTGGACTTCTCTGTCTCCGATCCACTCCTTCATTCCTGGGATCTGTCCGAGCCATGCGTAGTCGTTTGCGGCAGTGCTGGAAGAGGTCACGGTTGCAATATCCTTGTAGTCCGGGCTCACCTCTGACAGTGCCTTGTTAAATGCTGCGGAATAGCCTGTAGTCAGGCCGTGCAGGTTAGACTGGTTAATAATCATTTTCTATGTCCTCCTTATTTCATCTCGACGGTAACGCCGTCCGGATCCACCGCGATAATGGTACCGGCTGCACTCGCCCCGGTGGAAGTGATTGTCACAGTATCAGCTCCTGCGATATAGCAAGTCTTCAGAAGGTCTGTGCTCTTGATGCTTCCGTCGTTGTTCCACACAAAGGTCCCGCGCTGTACTCTGACATTCACCGCTCCGGCAGCTCCGCCGGTATTGTCAGCACCTACTACGACCATTCCAGCTTTCACAAGTCCTTCCGCTTTCTTTCCGGTTACTGCATAGCCAGACGCGTTGATAGCCGCGATCGTGCATTCCTTCATGTTTTCCCCGGCGGCTACCGGGATATTCAATGTGGTACTTCCCAGCACCTGGTTCCCTGTTCTTTTCACAGTGTTACCTCCTTATTCCCATACTTTTTCGCGTCTTCCGCGCTGATTCCCAGATTCTTCAGAATCGCCATTGTGTCGGTATCCAACTTCTCACCTTCCGGGGCGTCCTTCAGTCCGATCTCGCCCATCGGCACCGCCGGTCCTGCCAGCTCCAGGAACTTTTTGAAGCCTTCTGCGTCTTTCAGGGCGTAAGATCTCGCCCATTCCTTCTGTGCTGCTGTGATCTTGCCATCCTTCAGGGCGGTCTGTACCAGGGTGTTAGTCTCACGCTCCTTTGCAGCCTCTTCCAGCTGCCGGACGCGGAGGGCAAGCTGCTGGTCCCCGTTCTTCAGTCCTACGATCTTGGCACTCACCTCCGCTGTGGAAGCTGTGTCTGGAAGGTCCAAAAGTCCCAGGATGGTGCTGTTTGCTACAACCTCGGCAGGTGGAGCCGCCGGAGGTGTTTCCGGTGCCCCGGCTGCTTCCACTGCTTTTTTCACAGCTTTCAGGATGTCTTCCTCGGTGGCGTCTTCCGCCAGTCCTAAAACCTCGATCAGTTTCTTCAGATCCATTGTGTTTTCTCCTTTCGTCAGCCCGTTGTCCTTGCACATGGCAGGCATTCCGTCGATAGCCGGGCTGTTGGTCAATGCTACCGACGATACAGCAGATACTCGTCTGTCTTTCCGCACCATGATGGTCGGGGACAGGTAGCGGTATTCCCTGTTTTTCAGGTATTCCTTCGCTTTTGGTGTCCACTGTACCTTTCCGATGATGGCGTCCGTGCCTTTTCTCAGCTCGGTGATCCATCCGCTGGCCGGTGCCTGGACGTTCAGCAAGGTCTGGTGTTCATAGTCCACTACCAGGTCGATCTTGCGGTCCTTGAAGGACTTCAGGATCATGTCTACGCTGGCGTCATCCACCAGGAAGGTCCCTTTTGTGGACTTCACCTCTCCAAGAGGGAGGATCTTGATCTCTTCCGGGGCTCCGGAGAGGTCGATCGTGCCCGCCTGAAGGGCTATCAAAGTTTCCATTGTCTCTCTCACCTCTTCTGTACCGTCTGTAATAGCGTTATAACGCGTCATAACGCTATTTTCTCGGCAAACTGGAGCAATTCCCCACCTATTACAGAAAATGGCTTAAAAATCGCTCAGATTGATTCCTGCTTTCTTTCCCGGAAAATCTTCCGGAGGGGCTTGTCTATGTTTGACAGGTCTGGCTTATAGGTCGTCTTTGCCGGGTTATTGGAAAATCCCTTGTCTGGGTTGATCATAAGGATCTCGCCGGTGTCATAGTCCACAGTCCTGGGAGGATTCTGCCTTACCTCCAGTCCCATCTGCTCCACCTGCCTCTTTGATAAGCTCCTTACCATGCACCGGCACCGGAACCCGTTAGGTGGGTACCAGATGTCCCACACGGGATCATCCGCCCTGTACACGGCGTCGTGCATGATGGCATGGCTCTCACGGACTTTTCCGTCCGCTGCTGTCTTGTACTGCCAGTAGGGGCGGAGCCGCAGGGTCTCCGGAGATGTCATGCTCTGGTAGTGACCGGCATTGTACGCGGTCTGGATGTTCGTCCTAAAGATCGTGTCACTCTTCCAGGGGTTCATGGCTTCGTATCCGCGATCCGCCAGAAAAGCGTTCATCTCCTTCAGGAAGTCGTCCTTTGTCTTTCCCTGCTCCACTGCATCCGAAAGCGCGTCAGAGAACTCCTGGAGGACTTCCAGTGCCGTGTACCCGGATACGGTGAAGGCTTTCGCCCTTGCCTCATCATCCAGCTTCATGTACACATCTTTAGGGAGTGCCTTTCTTCCCCTCAGGAATTTGACAGCTTTTTTGAAAATAAAGTCTTTAAAACTTCCATACAGGGCTTCGCTCATTCCTGTGTCCTCCCGATCACGCTGGACAGGTAGATGGTCTGATGGAGGAGGTCTTCCAGCTCCGGGGACTCCATATCCTCGTACAGGGCTTTCAGCTTCTCCTCATCCTTCAGGAACTCCTGTAAGTCTCCCAGATCCCCGTCAAAGTGTTCCACAAGGCTCTTCAAAGGCTTTACCATCTGTTCCATCAGTCTGGCTGCCAGCTGGTTAGACAGATCCGTCATATCATCCAGCTGGATCTGCTCCGGCGTCAATGCTTCAGAATCATCCTTCAGCTGCTCCGGATCCGCGCCATCATCCTGGCTGCCATCCAGTAGGTGGGTCCTTGCCACCATGTTCGGCTGGAGGGTTTCTTCCCCCTCTTCCGGCTCCGGGATTGAGAATCTTTTGTACACATGCGACGCCGGGACTTTCAGCCCCATGTCGCACACCAGTGTGCGGTACATGTCCACCGCTTCCTTCTGGTCTTCCTCCTCATCGGAGTTAAACCGGATAAACGGAACGTTTGCATCTGCCCCGAAGTTGTACTCCACAAGTGGGCGGATGATGTCCCGGCGGATGGTGACTGCCAAAGCCTTAGCATCTGCCGCGGTCAGGTCATGCCGGACTTCGTTGTGGGTCTTGGACTGTGCATAGCTTCCACCACCGCTGTCTGAGGTCAGTGTCTGTCCCAGGATCGCCTTGCTGATCTGCTCGTCGCAGTACCTGGCAAGCTGTTCGTAGATGTCTGCGCTGGTGGTCTTGTTGGCTTCCTTGAACTCGATCATAGTAGTCTCCGGTATGATACCGGCTGCATCAGATCCGATCCTTACAATCGCATCCAGAAGCTCCTGTTTGTCCGCTTCACTTGCTCCCGGATCGTACTTGCCGATCCGCAGGGGCATTCCGTAGACTTCACAGAAGGAAACCCAGTCCTTTACCGTGTAGTTCTTAAACAGGTACATCCAGGACACGATACGCATGATCCCCGCCCTGGACGGGTGGCCGCTCTTGGCCTTGTATCTGTGAACCACGAATTTGTTTTTCGGCAGGTGTATGCCGTTCGGGAACTGCTCGGTGCAGACCAGCATGTCGTCTGTCTCCCAGTCCCACACCAGCTTTTTCTGATGTACATACCGGATATCCTCGATCACATCGAAGCCGTCTGAGTCCACGTCCCAGATGATCTCCATGATGCTCACGCCCTTCCCGATTGCGTCCAGCAGGTCGGTCAGGATGTCGTCCAGGTTCTCGATGCCAAGGAGCTGGTCCTTGATCCACTCTGCTATGGCCTTGTCTTGTTCGTCGTCCGGTGAAAAGGGCTGCACCTCCCACTCCAGTCCCGTCACAGCCAGCTTCCTGGTCTGCATCTGGGAGAACAGGTGAGCGTCCTTCTCCTCCATCTCCTCGAACAGCTCCATCTGACTGCGGACGTTTCCTTCGTCTGCATCCCTGAGGATGGAAGCCAGCTTCACCGGGTTCAGTCCCCGGCTCGGATAGTCAGAGTAACGGTCATTGATCTCACCGGCGGCAATGGTCATGTCAACTGGCCTCAATATCCCGGTGTCTTTTTCCGGGTCGAAGGCTTCTTTCCTGCCTTTCTTTCCCTTCTTCTTTTTTGACATAATCAGTACGCTCCTTCTTCAAACTGTACCCTTCTTTTTTCTGCGGTCCGGTACTCTCCCGCCCCACTGCTCCCCCTCGCCTTGATGGATGTATCAACCGCCATCTTTAACGCGTCGGGTCCGTCGTCGTTCTTTCCCATTGGAAACTCCTTCAGCTGCTGGAGCAGCGTCTTGTGTTTCCGCGAGAATTTGATGTAGTGGTTCTTGATCATCGGCTGAAGGGACTCGATCCTCATGATCTTGTTGGAGTTGGACTGGATCTCCTCGATCGGGAGGTACACGCCTTCCTGTGCCGATTTCTGTGCCAGAACTTCCTTGAAGTACCACTGAAACTGTACCGTCTCAACACCGAACTTCCGGAAACTCCGGCTGTAGTCCTTTTTGTATCTCCGGCTCATGTCGATGGCGTCGTCAATGATCACATCCGGATGGCGTTTCTCGATCGACGCATCCACAACGTACATATAGCCGGTCTTCATATCTGTTGCCAGGCCTATGATGGCACTGGTATCGCTCTTCTTGTTCTTACCCAGGGACGGATCATTTGCCCCGACAAAGTAGAAACGTGGATCACTGAAGTCAATCGGCTCATCATCGTAAAAATCGAACCATTCTTCGTTGAAGGTCGCGTTATCCGGGTCGATCGGGTCGTTCTGAAGCTCGGAGTTGAAGGAAGCGTCTCCTTCAGATACCTTCATCTTCATGAGTTTGTAGTAGGACAGTTTCTCCTCCCACAAGACCTGTGTGCCTTTCAGCATCTCGGTCTTGTGTTCCTCGAAGAACTCGTCCGCATGTTCCTCATGCAGCTCATCAAAGAGATTGACAAAAAGCTCTTCCCACTGTTCCCACAGCTGCGTGTTATCCGCATAGGATATGACAGCCCGGTATTTCCTGCTCTTGAACTCCGGGTTCTTCAAGGTGTTGGACAAAAGGGAGTCATAATGCAGGATGGTTCCAACATACATGATGTCTGTGTAGGTGTCCCCCGCCTTCATCACGGCCTTGTTGAACCAGTTCAGGAGCTTCTTCCTCTGTTCCGGTGTGTTGACGTTCTCATCGTTCTCGATATCGTCCAGGACAATAAGGTCAGGACGCCAGCTCCGGTTTTTCCTTCCTCGAAGTTTCTTTCCGGATCCTACTGCATCCACCTTGACGCCGTTGGTCGTCTTGATCGTGCCGCTTTTCCAGGTATCCTCTCCCTTCATGCAGCCGAAGTCCTCAATGATGTCAGCATTATCTTCCAGCTCGTCCTTGATGTCTTCCAGGAACGCCTCCGCCTGGTCGGATGAGTCAGACAGGATGATCAGATAGTGCTTGTATGCGTACAGGATGGCGTGAAGGGAATCCTTGAATGTGAAGTTCGTAGACTTCGCATGTCCACGGGGAGCTGCTATGGCTCTCTTGGATCCGTCTGCCCTGGAGATCTTCTTGGCATCCATTAAAGGGTTCATTCCCTTCAGAACGCCTGACTCCCAGATGGCATCCAGCTCCGCGTGGAACTCCGGGGACTTCCTTACGAAATAGTGAGACAGATACGCCCTGCCGAAGTAGGACAGATCCACGGCAGCCAGCTTCTTCCTGAGTCCTTTCGGACCGGTCAGTTTCTCGCCACGGTCAAACCGTTCCTTTAAATCCTTCCGGTAAGCAGTTTCCTCCCGAAGGACATATTCCCGGAACAGCTCTTCCTGGTTGGTATGCCACTCTCTTTCCTGTTGCTCTTCTCCATCGTCCAGCTGTGTCAGCCAGTGGTCAAAATCAATCATCCTGCATCATCCTGTCTTTTGCCTCCTGTAGGATCGTGCGGAGCTGTGCTGCCGCTTCCGGATCCTGCCGGATCAGCTTCATGATCCTGTCTTCCATCTCAGAGAAGGCAAGATCTGCTTTTTTCTGCATATCCTGTTTCACACGGTCCTTGTAGACCTTTGTCCTGGACAGGCTCGCCAGGAGCCGTCCTGCTTTATCCAGTGGAAGGGTGTCGAACTCTTCTTCCGCTGTGGCGATCTTGTCGATCAGGCCGTTCACCATCATCCTGATGCCTGCTTCAGTGTAGTCGGCATCCGGATTCTTCTGTATGACCTTGACCAGCTGTTCCGTCTGCGCCTGGGCTTCCAGGAGCCTCTGGGTCGCGCTGGCTGTGCGGAGGGCGTAACGCCCGATACTGCTCTTCGATACCTCGTACCCCATGTCCTTCAGCTTCAGGCTGATTGACAGGTAGGTGTTTGAGGTATCGACCAGCATCACATCCACCTGCTGGCGGATCTCCTCCGGCAGCTCATCCACTTTTCCGGATATCCTGGTCTTCTTTCTCTGTTTCCCCATACTAGATGTCCACCCCCGGATCCTCGATGGTAGCCTCTACAAGGTCAATGCCCTCTTTTGTCAGCTGCACCACCGCGTCGTTCCGGTAGGCTGTGTATGAGTTGATCTTCTTGTCTGTAAATCTGACATATCCGGCAGATACCAGATAGTCCAGCAGTTTGGAGATATCCGGGGTGTAGATCCGCCCGTCGGACATCATTGCATTTGACAGACTGCGGACAGAGGCGGAGTAGTTGAACCCTCTCGCCAGGCTCCGCATAATGAACCCGCGGTTCGATTTATTCTGACTCACCTCTGTCCTCTCCAGATCGTCCATTGCTCTTCACCTCCATCGTGATGTTGTTCGCTATGAGGAGCCGGTCGATCTTGCGGTCGATATCACGGAAGTTGCCGTCCATCTTGTCCATTGCCCGGAAGTAGTCCTCCCGGAGCACGAACATGGTGGCAAAGTCCCCTTTGATGTCTGCCAGTTCCCTGTCCACCCTCTTGATCTCGTTCCTGCTTTCCTCTTCTACTGCATTTATACGTCTCTGTGTCTTTTCGTCGATCTCGGCCAGCTTCTTGTTCTGCTGTTCATTAGTTGCCTGGATGTTTGACAGGTAGCTCTTCAGGAACCAGACTATGATAGTCAATGCTCCTGAGATCACCACTGTCATCACATCGGAAAATGTGATTGTGTACCCCATATGAGTACCTTACGATTTCTTGATCATCCGGTTCCACAGTTCTGCGACGCGTTCCCACCCGTCCATCGAGACAAGCGACACGATAAACGACGCGATAAACGACGCAAAGACCATGAACCAGTCAATCGGTACGCTGTAATAGACTGCCATTGCCGCCATTGCCGCCGGACAGAGGATCATGCTCGTCACGATCACTGTGATCTGTGTCGGAACGCGCTTCTCCAGTCCCGGGATCTGTTTGAGTACCTGGGTCACTACGGACACCAGGAACGCCATAACCCCCACAAGCACGATCAGCTTGCTCGCCAGGGCGTACAGGGTGTCAATATTTACGCTGTTGATTAACTCCATAATTGCTCCTTTCCGGCTCTTCCATCGACAAAAAAATAAGAGCATAGCTGTAAGCTATGCTCTCAGACTGTAGACAAACTTGGTGTTGGGTGT
This sequence comes from Blautia sp. Sow4_E7, assembly GCF_052116245.1. Taxonomy (NCBI): domain Bacteria; kingdom Bacillati; phylum Bacillota; class Clostridia; order Lachnospirales; family Lachnospiraceae; genus Blautia; species Blautia sp. Sow4_E7. The sequence goes on along the minus strand of NZ_JBQKLL010000022.1, from coordinate 70 downwards.
TATGCCCAGCACCATTTTTCTTTTAAAACTTCTTTTCTTTTTATTTTTTTCAAAATCAACAAAAATCTGG